>JAACEC010000045.1 GCA_011682715.1 Pseudomonadota bacterium | reverse complement strand
TTGCCCAGTAGAACTTTATTTTTGAAAGATTGATATCGGTCAATTTTTGCATAACTTTTTCGGCATCGGGTCCCTGTACTGCAAGCTGTGCTATGCCATCACTGATATTTTTTACGGTAGTATTTTCCTTCACATTATATTTTATCCATTTGAAATCTTTATCCGTATTGGAAGCGTTTACAACGAGAAGGTATCTCTTCTTTAATCTGTAAACAAGAAGGTCATCTACTATTCCACCGTCATTGTAACACATGGCGGAGTACTGGACCTGATTAAGCGACAATTTTGACGGGTCGTTGACGGTAATTCTGCTTATGAACTGCAATGCGTCCGGTCCCGTAACCTCGATTTCACCCATATGAGATACATCGAAAACACCTACGGTTGTTCTGACTCTTTTTGTTTCTTCGATTACGCTTTTGTATTGCGTCGGCATTAAAAATCCGCCGAAATTAACGATATGCCCTCCAAGGGCGACATGCTTACCATAATATGGAGTTTTTTTTGCCATATTACCTCCTTTTCAACATCACATAATACGACTTTATTTTTAAAATGTCAAGAAAAGTATTTCACAAGAGGAAACATTCGTAAGATACACAATCATGTAATATAATCCTTCTTGCAGGACGATCGAATTCAATCCGTCGTACTGCTCAGATGATAATTTTTCTGTCATCACTGAACATTTCTTCAGAAATTCCGATGCCGTCTTTTTCATTATAACGATCGCTCAGATAATATTTGAATTCGGAAAGAAATTTGTTGTTATAGTCCATTGCCGTTGCGAATGTTGTATAAAAATCGGTGAGCAGATTTTCCGTGCTGTACCTGATTTTGTCTCTGTCTGCTCTGAAAAAGTACTCGTAGAATCCCTTTATTTCCGCTAAGGTGTAATCTCCCATTGCCGTCTTAAAATTAAAGAATCTGTTTGAAATCGCTATTATTATTCCCGTAAGGATAATCGAAAATTCAATGTGATGTTGATAAAACGGAACGGAATGCTTATGTATATTACCCAGGTATAAAAATATAGTCCCCAATATCATGATTAAACTTCCGAATATGACTATACCGGATCGTTTTGCCATTGGATCCTTATCGTAGTAACCTGCTTCCGCCATATGTTCGGACAAGTCACCTACTAACTCAATGTATTTTCTTTTTAAAACCGTTGATTTATCGCTGATATAGGTTGATTTATCTTTAGGAAAGGGGAAAAGCGTTTTTAGCACCTTCAGTTCGTATTCCGTAATATCATCTCCGTAATGTTCCTTCGTCTTTGTAATTTTGAAATCCGGTCTTGCAAGAGAGGCTTCCTTTTCTCTTGTAATTTCTATGTATCCTTTTCTCGCTAAGTTGAAGATTATAGAAACCATACCGTTTAAGTTCAATGTATTGTGCAGCAGGAAATTGATTTCTTCGGGGGACAGATCCTCCGGTGGTGAATATACTACAACATCGGGGATATAGGGTACTTTCCTGTATTCCCCCATGTTGACATATAAAAAAATGAGAACAATGAGAAGTATAGGAATGAGATATGACCATAAAAGCGAGAAATAGAAGGAGAAGAGGGAATAATTATGTTCCTCTATGCCGGATTTGTTAAATGCGAGGTGCAGATTGGACAGGCGATTGAAATCGGTTCCTTCATATTCGATCAACTGATTTTCTACCGTTAAATCAGCCCTTTTTACGATATTGAAATTAAGGCTATCAGGTAAGTATATATCCGTTTTTGCGTATAGAGGGGGAGAGACGCGAAAAATAAAAGGGAATACGAATGCGCTATCTTTTGTAAAAATGGCATTATTATAAGAATCAAATGAGAGTTTAAAGTTATATATATCAGGTTTTTTTGAAATAAAAATCATTGTATAATTAATAGTACGAATTATGGAATCGGCAATTTCGTCATTATATGGGGAAAAAATCTTTATATTCTTTGCCGGGAACACATACTTATGATGATTAATAGTTTTCGAAGTATATATTTTTATTCCGAGAATATCATCAGCTTCGGCATTTTTGCATTTAAATTTGATGTTATAACTGTTTACTCCGTTTTTATGAATAAAAATATCGGAATTAAACGAACCTGTAAGCGTCAAGATTGTAAGTGTCATAAGATTTATAATGCTCATAATCCAGTTTAACACAATTACAAGAATCGTGTCAATATAGCCGTTGATCTGTTTGGTGAATAGGTATAAACATATTGACTACCTATGGAAATAAAGAGAGAGAAAAATCTATCATCGTGCATTTATTT
Organism: Pseudomonadota bacterium; assembly: GCA_011682715.1. Taxonomy (GTDB): domain Bacteria; phylum Hydrothermota; class 32-111; order QNBC01; family QNBC01; genus QNBC01. Next base: position 11,730 of record JAACEC010000045.1, on the reverse strand, counting down.
CGGCATCTCCCTGAACACCACCTTTTATTTCCACCTCGTAGGTGGAAATAAAGATAAAGGGGAATTGTGAGATGCTGTGAACACCATTTATAATTTACACCTACGAGGTGGAAATAGTGATCCCTCCTTAGCCAAGGCTACCCGCTTGCGCTAAAGTTTCCCTCCTTCGCCAAGGCTATCCTCCTTCGCTTAAGCTTCGGCGGATAAACTCCGATAAACTCCATGGATAAACTATCTCTAAACAAGAGGCTTGGGGGATATACTCTTACCTTTAGTATATACAATATAATTTGCTTTTATTTCTCACTTTTCACTTTTTTTCTTCGATATGCTTTAGATAAGATAAGCATTCAAGAACTATTCGCAATGATTCGGTGGGGTGGTAAGAATGTCTATACCACTTGCTGCCGTTGATCTGTTTTATGAGGTTTGTGTCTTGAAAAACAATTACCGAATGTCTATAATGAGAAAAAGGAGTGTTTATGTATCGTTATTTAGTATTAATTGCTTTTTTACTTACCGGATGTTCGGTAAACTTCGATGTTACAACGGATGAATACCAGATGGATGTAAATAACACATATGGATTTTATGCAGAAACCGTTGTCGAATCCCCATCTCAAACACAGAGGAGTAATGTGACAATCGACGAAGTTGAAATTTACTACACAGCAACGAAATCTAATTCGTTCTACACGAATATGTCCGTATATGCTTCCACTGATACCACTGCTGATATGATAAAAGGGGCAAATGATGAAAAACTTTTTGATGTCACTTTAACGCAAAATCAAACAATGGTGTCCGATTCCGTTTACAGTGATGCGATAAGGCAGGGGTTGAAACAACCTAAGTTTGTGATAGGTGTTGAAAATCTTATCGCAGGTTTGCCCACGGATAAAACGCATCTATCGTTTCGTGTAAGGGTAAAAGGTAAGTATCGCCTGTTTTAGGTCATTCGTTTTTTCCTTGTTTGTTATGATTTTTGAAACAATAATGATAGTGTTTCGTATTAATTATTGCACGGAGGATTGATGCCAAAGGATTGTGAGATTGTTGAAAATATACTGAAAGGAGAAATAGAAATGTACGAACTGCTTATGGAAAAATATGAGGGTCTGATCAAAAGCATAATATACGGGATGGTCTATAACGAAGAGGTTACAAAGGATCTCACTCAAGAAATTTTTTTAAAGGCGTATAAAAAGCTCAAGCAGTATAATCCTCGACATCCTTTTAAGTCATGGTTAACAAGAATAGCAAAGAATCATGCAATCGATTATCTGAGAAGGGCTAAGTACAACACATCCTTAAACGAGGTGAATCCGTCAAATTTTTCCTATGCAGATGAAGACATTACATTGCAAGAGGAGACGAAGCTAAAACTTGAAACGGCAATGCTCAAATTGGGCGAAGAAAACAGAATGTTGCTTTATCTTAAGTATCACGAGAATTACTCGAACACGGAACTTTCGGATATCATGAACATTCCCATGAAGAATATTCGACTCAAAATATTCAGGGCAAAGGAGAGATTGAAGAAAATTTTGGAGGGAGACGAATATTTTAAATCTTATAAAGAGGTGGCAAATGGTTAGAGAAAGGAAAAATATAAACGGCTATCCCGATGATGCTTTTGATGAGATCATTACCGGGATAAAAAGAATAGATGTTCCCGATATAAAAATAGACAAAAAGAAAGTAATGAGAGGAATCACGAATGGAAACCCAAAATATAGTTTTTGGCGATATCTTGTTCCCGTTATATGGAGCTATCTTACGGTTTCCGCCTTCTATTTCTTTTATTATTTCAGAGAGATAATTTCAAATATATTTTTATACTATGCAGGGAGCAAATTGAGATGGATAAGTCAAATTATTATCAAACTTATAAAGTTAGTATCATTTATACCCAATGAGTTTTTAATAGCATTGATGGTCGTTCCGATTCTATCGTTAATTTTTATTTTTGCATTTAAGTTGGTTATATCATTTAAAAATCCACGGAGGAGAAAATATGAAAAGATATTTTAATTTTGTGCTATTGTTTTTGGTTGTTTTATCATTTACTACACTCAGTGCCCATAAATTGGATATAGATAACAGTAACAAACAGAAAAATGTTATGGTCCAAATCACCGATACCACATCCGATGATGCCGTTTCCGTAGGGGGAGATCTTGTTGTGAACGGAGTTGTTAACGGAGATGCCGTTTCCGTTGGAGGGGTTGCAGATATTAACGGTAAGATAACGGGTGATCTCGTTCTCATCGGGAGTTCCGGGAAAATCGGTCCGAAAACGGAGGTCGAAGGAAGTTTCGTTAATATCGGGAGTTCTCTTGATATCGATAGAAATGCCGTATTTCACGGGGAAAAAACATTCATTAACCTGGGTCCCATTAATCGCCTAATAGGGAACAGATATTTAAGAAGTTACAGGACAACGAATTATCACAGAAATCCATTTAGTGTTATTACATTTCATGAGTCGTCATGGATTGGAATGATAGCCAGATTCATTATTTGTTATCTATTGGCTCTTGCCCTTGTTGTTTTATTTAAGAGAGGAACAAATAATGTGGAAAGGACAATGAACATAAGTCCGTTTGCAACATTTCTTGCCGGTTTTCTCGTGGAACTTTTAATTATTCCCTCAATTATCGTTTTAGCGGTTAGTATAATTGGTATTCCGCTGATTCCGATACTTATTCTTGCCCTTTTTGTCGCTTTGATTTTCGGAGGAGCCGTACTCACATATATGATAGGGAAATACACGGTCAACAAAATAGAGAAAAAGAATGTTCACATATCATTAACGGTGTTGACTGGTTTAATAATTACATCTGTAATACCTCTTTTGGGGTTTCTCTTGAACTTAACCAATGTAACCTGGTTGAATATTCTATTTGTTTCTCTTAATTTCACGGAAGCATATATTCTAATTACGTACGCACTGGGATCTGTTACTTTAAGCAGATTTGGGACGAGAATATATAAAGAGGAGATAAAAACTAATGAAGAATAGAATTGTTTTTCTGATCTTCCTGGTTTTTCCCTTGATTTTATTTGGCGGGGAAAAGCTTTGGAATGGTAAAAATGTGAGATTTATAAGGGTTAAAGCCAATGGGTGTTATATAGTTGTAACTACCGACAGGAATCCGAATTCCGTATTAATAAAATATACATTGCCCGAGGAATTGGTTAAAATGGAAAAGAAAAAGGATTCCTTGGAAATAAATGTGGGGAAAACTGTAGTCAATGATTCCAGTGATGTTATAAACTTGAAAATTAACAAACAAGTTGTAAAAAAAGATACGGTATATATCAATCTTTCACCGAGGAAAACATGTGATTTGAAATTTCAATTCGGGGTAGTAAAGGCAAAAATCAATTTCGGTAATGCAAGATTCAGAAATCTCTCGTTGGAAAGTGGCGTTTCGGATGTGACTATGGATTTTACCAGAGCTAAGAGAATAAATCTCAATAAAATTGGTATATCGGGTGGCGTGAGTAAATTGAATATAAAGAAGCTTTTAAACTCCGGAGCGGATACCGTCAGCATTGAGGGAGGGGTCAGCAAACAGATTATAGATCTGTCGGGAAAATTAAAGAACAGTATGTACCTCAATATGGATTTGGGGATGAGTATGACAACGGTTTCCTTTGATAATAAATTACCGATGAGAATCGAGCGTAACGATGAAGTGATCTCTTCGACTACCATGCCTGATAATTTTGTGGAGAAAGAGAACGGGATTTACGAAAGCAAAAATTTTAACAATAGAAAAATGTTTATTGACATCAAAATCGATAATTCCATAGGGGGATTGGATTTTATTGAAAAGTAGTTATTTATTATTGTTGCCTTTTTTTAGCGATTTCTGAATTTCTTTTAACTCTTTTTCCATCTGGTTTATCCGCCATTCTATTGAAGATAGAATCCAAAATTGGAAATGACTCACTTTTGAAGCGGAATAGAGCATATATGATATTTTGAGTGATATCAATAAAATTGCAAAATCTATTGCAAGGGTTTTCCAAATACCTGAGAGCATTATTGAGCCTATAAAAGAGGTGATAACCAAAGTTATGAACATTATATTTATAATCTCATCGTTTTTCGTTGGGCGTCCGCCTATTTTACCGATTATCGAACGAATCTTTTCCTTCTCTTTTAAAAATTGCTGTATCTCTTCCTGGAGCTGTTCATCGATTTCTTCGTTGTCCTTCTCTTTTTGACTATGTTTTTGATTTATCACGATACCCTCCATTCTATTTGGATAGTACAGGATAAAGCGATTTTAGTCAATCTATTTGGATTTAATCGGATTCGAGAATTCCCCTAACCTTGATTAGCAGATTTGTGATGGAAAACGGTTTGTGAATGAAGTTTATTCCCTTATCAAGAATTTTTTCATGAGCAATAACATTGCTTGTATAACCCGACATATAGAGGATTTTTATACTATCGTTTTCTTTTTTAATGGCATTACTAAGCTCTTTCCCATTCATATCGGGTAAAACAACATCCGTAATGAGAAGATCGAGTTTTCCCCCCTGTTTTACCATTTCCAAAGCCTCCGAAGGGCTCCCGGTTTCATATACCGTATACCCGTATTGTGTTAAAATCTCTTTAATAACCTTTCTGACATCTTCTTCGTCTTCGACGAGTAAAATGCTTTCATTTCCCGCAATAAAATCTTTCATTGGAATTTTTTTATTAGTATTTTTTCCCAACCTTTTGCGAGATTTTGGGAAGTATATTTTAAATGTTGTACCGTGACCGGGTTCGCTGTAAACGAGTATATAGCCTTTGTGCTGTTTTACTATTCCGTAAACGGTAGATAAACCAAGTCCCGTCCCCTTCGATTTCGTAGTAAAAAAAGGTTCGAAAATCATATTGACTGTTTTATTATCCATCCCCGTGCCGGTATCCGTAATAGCAAGATGGATATAAATGCCCGGCTGTATGTTAACATGCCTGCTTGTATAAACGGTATCGAGATTCACTTCCGAGGTTTCTATGGTTAATGTTCCTCCTTGTGGCATCGCATCTCGGGCATTCGCAGCCAAATTCATTAGAATCTGGTCTATTTGCGTCTTATCAGCATTAATCATAAGTTCTTTCGGCTGTAATATAATATTAAAATTGATTTTTTCTCCTATAATCTTTTGTAATATATCTGAAAAGCGCTTGATCTCTTTGTTGAGGTCGAGTGTCTCAATGTTAAGTATCTGCTTTTTACTGAATGCAAGAATCTCTTTTAAAAGTGCTGTTGCCCTATCCGTAGCCTTTTCAATTCCCTTTAATTTGGAATAAATCGGACTATCCTTTGGTGTTTGAAGTAGTAAAATATCCGTGTAGCCCTTTATTGGAACAAGCATATTGTTTAAATCGTGAGCTATCCCTCCGGTAATTCTGCCCAAGCTTTCCATTTTTTGAGCCTGCATTAACTGTGTTTGAAGCTCTTCTTCTCTTGTTATATCTTGTAAAAAGGCGAGCAAATATTCAAGTTTTCCTGATTTCCCGAAAATGCCAACAATATTTTCCCGCACCGTGATTATTTTGCCCGGGGTTGTTTTATAATTGATCAGTAAATTTTTAATTACTTTAGCCTTTTTTATTGCTTCGATGAAATTTTTACGTTTTGTTTTATCGATATACAGTTCGTTAACATTTGCCCCGAGAGCATCCTTTTTCGTTTTATAACCAAAAAGTTTTATAAAAGATCTGTTGCAATCAACAATTTTACCGTCGGGAAGGAGGATAACACTTGCCGATATATTATTGTTAAAAAACTTCTTATATTTCATTTTATTTGCCTTAATTCTCTATATTGTTGAACAGACATGACATGTCCTTCGGGTTCTATTGGATAAAGGGGACAATTCCCGCAGGTTATATCCGATTTATGATCAATTTCGATTTTATCATCGGTAAAAGAGCATTTTACACAATTGTAGTATACGCCGTTTTTTATGTCTTTTATGAATCGGTCAAATTTAGCACTGAATCCCGAACTGCTGTAATTAGTTGCTTTAATTTTTTTATTGAAAAGTATCATCTGATAAGCCCTGTATCTACGAATATTTTTCAAAGGGTAAACAATATCGTTAAGCAATTCTCTTACTACTTTATCGGCGTTCAAATTTGTAACACCCCGAGTTTTCATAGTTCCCAAATACACCTCTTGTTTATTCTATAATTATACTACATAAATTTAAGGAAATCAAGAAGGAATAAAAAAGCTCCTCAGGAGGGATTTGAACCCCCGACAAAGTGGTTAACAGCCACCTGCTCTACCACTGAGCTACTGAGGAGTGTTAGAGAATATATAATATAAATTCGAACAAATGTCAACAAGTTTTCAAAGCGAAGCGGCAGATATGCGTAGAGATGTTAAAAAGTAAAAAATATGAAGCGTAGAAATGGGAAATAAAATTAAAAATTGAATAGAATTCAGGTAGAGCGGAGAAGATTTATCTATTTCTTATTTCCCATGCTTTTAGATTGCTTCTCTTGGGTAGAGCATGTAAGAATTGTTTGCAACGACCGATATAGTTTCATCAGCAACTTTATGTTGTAATGGCGAACTTGTTCCGGCATCTTTTTTATTTTACTGTTTAAATCCCGAATAAATTTAGGTAACATTTGTTTGCGTGTTTTCCACATTTTTATTGGGTTGTAAAGATATCCGGATCAATTTGTAAAGGTGTAAAATTTTCATATTGACAAAAGATATTTATTATTTTACAATTTCACCGAACTAAAGGAGGTTGTATGAAAAAACTATTTTTATTTGCTATTAGTGCATTGGTTGCGCTATTCTTTTATTTACCGTTAAGCATATATGGTTTATATTGCTGCAGACAACAGTTTATCGAGCTATGCTGACTCCGATATTTCGGAAATGGAACAGGCAAGTGACAATTCAAATGTGAATATCATTGTCTTGGTTGATCAGAAGGTCAACGGAGGTGGAGATTCGAAAATAATAAAGATTCACAACGGTGGTTATGATGTTATAACTCCGACATCGGAATCCTGGTGGCCCAGCGATAATGAACTGAATACGGCTGATTGGAATATAGCAAAGGATTTTTTCCTATGGGCGATGCAGAATTATCCTGCCGATCACTATGCCATAACATTCTGGGATCACGGCGGAGGAATTTTTAAAGCTGATGATAGTAAAAAACCGGGACCAAACTCAAGAGCGATATGTTGGGATGATACAAATGGAGGAAGTGATTATATAAATTCAGGGGAAGTGAGAGAGATTGTACAAGCTTTGTATGCACAAAACGGAAATCAAAAAATTGATTTGATAGGTTATGATGTTTGTATTGTTGGTGCAATCGAAACACATTATCAAACGGCTGATATGGTTCATGTTTCCGTTGGGTCCGGAGCAACCGAGCCGGGAGACGGATGGGATTGGACATTCTTGAAGGAACTAGCCAATAATGCAAATATGGATGCAAGAACATTGGGTAATTATATTGTCCAATATTTTGGTAATTACTATTCGTCTACCAATGCTACGCTTGGGGCTCTCGATGATGATACATTAAATGCCGTATTTATTCCTGCGTTTAATACATTTGTTTCGGAATTATACAACAATATGTACGATTATAAAACACAGATTCAAGCGGATAGGAATAACTGTTCGGAATCATTAAATAATGATGCAAGTTACGGTGGTCCTACACCCGATTTCCGCGATTTTGCAAATAGAATAGCAAATGATGCTTCACTTCCAACCTCACTTAGAAATGCAGCTACCGATGTTGTAAATGCATTTGATAGAACTGTTATAAATTCATACTCATACGGATATACATTTAACGGGGCTTCGATATGGTTTCCAAAAACAGCACCGAGTTGCGGTTCGAGTTGGGCGGGAGACAACTGGAGCGCATATGGTAGCATGATTGAGTTTCATAATACACAGTGGGATGAATTTTTACTTCAATATGCAAATCCTCAGCAGGTATTACCTGTCAATATTTCCTATGATTCACATATAATTGATGATGCGGGTGGTAATGGCAAACTTGATCCGGGTGAAACCGCCGATATTATAGTGACTCTTCATAATGGTGGAACGGATAATGCAACCAATGTTGCAGCAGTTCTGTCGACGACAAGTCCTTACATTACAATTACGGATAGTAACGGAACATACGGTACCATTGCAAGTAACGATACGGGGAATAACAATTCGGACAGATACACGGTACAGGTAGCATCGAATGCCCCTGACGGTAAAGCTGATTTTAGTCTTGCCGTTACTGCAGATGGCGGTTATTCCACGGATATTTCATTTAATTCTACGGTGGGTAATCCTAAAAACATTTTTGTTTGGGATGGTGGTTCTAATAATTTGAGTGGGACTTTTATAAAAAATTATCTTGACAGTCTCGGGCTCATTGTAACCTATTCCACGGGTAATTTACCAACCGATTATTCGGGATACGATGCAATATTCTTATGCTTCGGCATATATAGCGATAACCATAATGTTTCCACAACAGAAGCAACAAATATAACGAACTACCTTGACGGCGGTGGTAATGCATACCTTGAAGGAGGAGATATACTTGGATACGACAACGGAAAGGATGTTCTAATGCCCTATTGTGGTGTAGCAAGCGCAGATGATGGAACCGGTTCAAATGATATGGGATTACCCCTGACGGGACAAGCAGGTACTGTTGCCGATGGTATGACTTTTAGTGCGTATACCGGAGGGAACAATTATATTGACAGGTATACGGTCGGTTCGGGATCCGCAGTATTTACAAACGGTGGGAACACGTTTGCCGTACAATACGCCCATGATACAATATATAAGACTGTTACGTTTGCATTTGAGCTTGGTGGCTTAACGGATAATAAGTTATCTTCAACGAAAACTGTCTTACTTCAAAACATAATTGATTTTTTTGGTTTGGACGAAACAGGAGGCATTGTAAATAAAGCAAATACAACAAGGCAATCATCACTCAGATTGATAAACAAGAGAAAGAGTTTTAATCTCGAGTTTAGTTTGCAGTCTGATGCAAATGTTAATATTTCATTGATTGATGTCAGTGGCAGAGTGTTGAGAACAATTAAAACTCGCTGCAATGCGGGGAGTAACAGTGTCAGAATAGGGACTGCAAATTTAAGAAGAGGAATTTATTTCGTCAATGTTAAATATGACGGTTTCAGTAGTGTTAAAAAAGCGGAAGTAATCAGATAGATGATATAAAGGGAGAGTGAAAACTCTCCCTTTATTATGGCAAGTGGTACAAACATTCTTACCACCCCACCGAATCATTGCAAATAGTTCTTGAATGCTTATTTTATCTAAAGCATATCGAAGAAGAAAGAAGTGAAAAGTGAGAAATAAAAGTAAATTATACTGTATAGACTAAAGGTAAGAGTATATCCCCCGAGCCTCTTGCTTAGAGATAGTTTATCCATGGAGTTTATCGGAGTTTATCCGCCGAAGCTTAAGCGAAGGAGGATAGCTTTAGCGTAGGAGGGTAGCCTTGGCTAAGGAGGGATCACTATTTCCACCTCGTAGGTGTAAATTATAAATGGTGTTCACAGCATCTCACAATTCCCTTTTATAGATGGGAGATTCACGAAGTGGAGGGGTGTTTTATCTCTGTTTCCACCTACGAGGTGGAAATAAAAGGTGGTGTTCAGGGAGATACCGAAATAAATGCACGATGATATATTTTTCTCTCTCTTTATTTCTACTAGATGGTTAATATGTTTATACCTATCTACCCTCTCCCTTTATTCTTGACTTTTTAATATTTCGGCGTTATATTAGAGTATGAGTAAAATCAGAGAAAATATTGAAAGAATATTGGGGGAAATTCCCGATTATGTGAAGCTTGAAATAGCTGCAAAGACGAGAGATGCGGAGGAGGTAAGAGAAGCTGTAGAAGCGGGAGCTCGTTTTATAGGTGAAAATTACATAAAAGATGTAAAGAAGGTATATCCCTCCCTTGGTAAGATAGCGAGATGGCATTTTATTGGAACGCCCGATACGCAAAAGCACGACCTTTTGAAGAACAAGTATCTCGAAATATTCGATATGATAGAGACGGTGGATTCGGAGAACATAGCTTTTGATATTAACGAAAAATGTAAAAAGCTTGGAAAAGTTATGGATATTTTGATAGAGGTAAATAGCGGAAGGGAACCGCAAAAATCAGGCGTAATGCCGGAAAATACGATAGAACTGATAAGAAAAATAGCGTGTCTTGAGAATGTTAAAATAAGGGGACTAATGACAATGGGACCTCGCTTTGGGAACCCCGAGGATTCGAGACCCTATTTCAAGGAAACGAAAAGGATTTTCGACGAGATAAAGAATCTTGATATCCCGGGTGTAGAGATGAAATATCTGTCCATGGGAATGTCAAATTCGTATAAAATTGCGATTAGTGAAGGAGCGAACATCATTCGACTGGGATCAGTGATATTCGGACCGAGGAAATCGTGATGGAAAAATATCCGAAAGTGTTAATCGGTAAGAAATGCTATCTTTCGCCTCTCGCAGAAGACGAAACGAGAACGTACTACAGATGGGTTAACGACAGGGATATTACCGATACGCTTCTTATAACGCCACCTAAAACGCTTGCAGCCGAGGAGGAATGGGTGCGACAGGTGAAAGACAGGAAAAACAGTGTTATTTTTAACATAAGGGCGGAAGATGATAAACTCGTTGGAAATATAGGACTTGAAGATATCTGTCCTGTTGACAGAAATGCGGAATTCGGAATTTTGATTGGGGAGAAAGAGTATTGGGGGAGAGGAATAGGGACAGAAGTGACTAAATTAGCTTTGATCTACGGATTTTTTTACCTAAACTTACACAGCATATTTATTGAAGTCTACAGCTTCAATAAAAGAGCGGTAAAAGCATATGAGAATGCCGGTTTTATTCGCGACGGTAAATTAAGGGATGCCACTTTTTACCGGGGGAAGTACTACGATTCCTATTTTATGAGTGTAATCAGAGAAGAGTGGAAAATCCCGGAGTACTTAATTGATTTGAATAGGTTGAAAGAAAATGATTAGATTTACATGTCGAAAGAATTGCCGTTGCTGGTGGAGAGGAAGCTAAATCCCTTATTTTTATAAAAACAAAAACAATTAGGAGGCATAATGGATTATTCATTATTGTTTGATAAGATAAATATTAGAAATGTAGAGTTGAAAAACAGAATTGTATTTCCCCCGATATCAACGAATTTTGCAAATCCTGACGGTAGTGTATCGGAGAGATTGATAGCGCATTATGAGAGAAGGGCAAAAGGGGGAGCCGGTTTTATAATCGTAGAAAATTCGTGTATCGATTGGCCCAAGGGGAAAAAGGGGGCATTTCAACCGCGGATAGATTCCGAGGAAATGATCGATGGTTGGAGGGAACTTACCGAAAGAGTGCACAAATACGGGGCAAAGGTTTCCGTTGAATTAACTCATCCCGGATATGAGGGTAAAGATATCAATGACTTGTCCGAAGAAGAGATATCGTTTCTCATAAACAAATATGTTGAAGCCGCTTTAATAGCAAAAAGAAGCGGTTTTGATATGGTTGAGATTCAAGGAGCACACGGACTTCTCGTAAACAAATTTTTATCTCCTCTGACGAATAAACGAGAGGATATCTGGGGCAAGAGGCTTCGTTTTGCCATAGAAATCCGAATAGGAATTTT
>JAACEC010000182.1 GCA_011682715.1 Pseudomonadota bacterium | reverse complement strand
AGCTGCTTGTAGCGGATAATGTCTCTACCCCTATGGTAGCTTTAGTGGATTTATTCGGAAATGTTGGTTCCGATTCGTCAGGAGATCTGTATGTTCAAACCATACTCGAATCAGATTCTACCTCAGTTTCCTGGCATTCTCTTTCTGCAGGTACGGTCGATACGGTTTATTATGCCGATGCTGCTTACAATGATAGTCTCATATATATTGCCTATTGTGCTAAAGATACATCTATAGGTTCTTCCTCTTACATACTTGCAGCCGCTTACAATCTTAACAATAGTAGCTTTCAAAACAAAAAGAGTCTTTTTGACGATCCTGTCTTAGCAAAACCTGCAATAGCCGCAGAGGGAGATGGTAATGTTTATGTTGCTTTATTAGAAGATAGATTCCATACGGATACGATGAATGTAAGATTAAAAAAATCAACAAACTCCGGTGTAAGCTGGTTGGGAACAGTTTCTGTCAGTAACAATTCAATGGATTACCCACTTGGAAATGTATCTATTGCAGCTACTACCGACAGCATAGTATGGGTGGGAGTTGATTTCAATCTTGGCTCGGATTATAATTGGGGTTACTATTACAGTATTGATACCGCTCAGACATTTACATATAGTGGTGTATACTCAACAAACGATCATTTATCATGGGATCAACATCTTGGCACAATGAATATAAGCAAATCAGGTAGTTTTGTAACTGTTGCATTTAAGGAAGATACAACCGGCACGCATAATGTTGTTTTCGGATGGATACAACCGAGTGCGCCTTACCATTTTTATAATGACAGCCTCGAGGTAATAAGCGATTATGCTGCTACAAACACTTTTTCACCTGTAGCATGTACAAAAATAACACATTCGGGTAGCTACTATTTAGAGAACTCCGCTGTTCTATATGCAGGATGGGGACCTACCAATGTATATTTTGACGGATACAATTTCACAGGTGTGAAAGAGAAAGTTAGCAATGAAAAAACAACACCGAATTTGCCATATCATCAACATCAATTTCAAGAAATAATGTGGATATAAAACTCACACTTGGAAAAACGGCAAATGTTAATGCTGTGATATACAGGTTAAACGGACAGAAGGTAAAGACGCTTGTTAGCGGAGAAAGAATGAGCGGTGTTTACAACTTGAGGTGGAACAGAAGAGATAACAACAATAATAGGGTAGCAAGTGGCATTTACCTTATCAGAGTATCATCCGACAACAATGTGAAGACGGCAAAGGTCGCACTTATAAAGTAGAGATCAAAAATTCCTATAAACCAAAAGGCGGTATTTATACCGCCTTTTTTATTTTATAACTTATTGACAGAAGAGTTTATTCTGATATTCTTAATCTATGGAAATGAATAAAAATAAGATACATTCATTGGTTTTAATAGCGCTCTCCTCGGCCACGGCTATAGCATTGGGATATGCTCTTGTTGCACTGCCTAACATAGAGCTTGTAACGGCAACACTTTTCATTGCAGGTATGATCATAGGATGGAAAAGAAGTATTTATGTGGCGGTTATAACATATTTGGTGTTTTCTCTGTTTAATCCCTTTGGTTTCCCAAACCCTTTGCTGCTGGCAGCTCAAATCGCAGGAGCCATATTTGCTGTTATTGCAGGGGATTTATCAAACAAATACGACAATCCGTTCTTTTTCTTTATTTCGGGCTTTTTAGTAACGCTAATATATGATCTCCTCACAAATATTGCCGGATATCTTATATTCGTGTCTAAACAAACATTTATCGCTTATTTGATAGGAGGGTTGTCATTTTCATTGATCCACATCGTATCGAATATATTGATTTTTACTGTTCTGTTATATCCCATAAGAAACGAGATCAAAAAGCTAAAAACCTCAAATATCTCTGGTTAATCACTTGAATTTTAGAAAATAATTTAATATTATTAATAAAAGGAGATGTTTTGCTTTTACCATTAAGATATATTTATTTTGACTAGTGCGGGTATTAGTGCGGAATCGGGAATACCGACTTTCAGGGGGGTGAACGGAATTTGGAAAAATTACAGAATTGAGAATGTTGCCACACCGGCCGCTTTTAATAAGAATCCGAGTCTTGTATGGGAATTTTATTATGAAAGAATAGACAGGATTTTGAATGCAAAGCCGAATAGTGCTCACATTGCGCTGAGTAAATTGGTAAATGCGGGAGATAATATAAATATAGTTACGCAAAATGTCGACAATCTTCACTAAAAGGCGGGAAGTGAAAAAATCATACACATGCATGGGGAGATTATGCAGGCAATATGCACGGAATGTGGAACTATTTACGATGTCACAAAAATAGACCGTCCTGTTCCGAAGTGCGGGAAATGTGGTAATATTCTGAGACCCAATGTTGTTTGGTTCGGAGAGAAACCGCGAGGTTTGGAGAAAATATACAAATTGCTTACAAATTCCTCTATTTTTATTTCAATAGGAACATCCGGTATCGTTTATCCGGCATCGGAATTTTACTTAATTGCAAAGGAATCCGGAGCAAAAACGATATTTCTTAACATTGAGGATTTTCACATCGATGCAGATCAATATTTTCCGGGAGAAGTTGCTGTATTGCTTCCGCATTTGGTCGATAAATGGATTGAGCATGGGGGAATATCGTTTAATTAGAATATTACCCCAGTATTTTTTCAATATATTTGAGCGTTTCCTTCCCCGTATGTTCCCATTTGAATTGTTTTGCCCACTTTAAGGCTCCGTGTCGAAAACCTTCGTATAGTTTCTTATTTTTTAACATATAAACGATTTTTGAAGCGAGTTCGTCAATATTCCCGTATTCGTATAAAAGACCGGATTCGCCGTTTTTTACGGAATCCCTGAGTCCGGGGACATTGCTTGCAATCACCGGGGTTCCGCATGCATTTGCTTCTATGTTTACCAATCCCCACCCCTCTATCAAAGACGGGTATATGGAAATGAACGCCTCACGGAGAATCCTTACTTTTTTTGCCTGTGATACATAACCTGTGAATTTAACATATTTTTCGAGATGCAACTCATATGTCAATTTTTTTTCCAGTGTTTCTCTATAATCTCCGTCTCCTACGATTATGAGTTTTACATCTGCTTTTTCTAACACTTTCGGCATAGATCGAATTATATGCTGTACACTTTTGTATTTTTTGATGCGACCTACATAAACAATTGTTTTTTCCTGTGATTTTTTGAAATGGGAAGGAATATTGTATGTGTCATGATCAATACCGCAGACGATTGTTTTTACCCTTTCTTCAGGGATTCCTCTTCTTATGACGTCATTTTTTGTACTGTCCGAGATTACTTCAAAAAATGAATTTCTATAAACTCTTTTAATCGGAAACTCTGAGAGGTAAACGTATGTTGCGGAAATAGGATCGACCTCATTGTATATTGTTTTACCAAAGATATGTGGAATAACTGCAAGGACAGGCATTTTTACATACAAAGGAGAAAAAAATGGTATTTTATTGATATCGTCTATGGTTATATCGTATCTATTCTTGGAAAGTTCCTTTTTCAACAAAAAATAGAGGGAATAGTTGAAATATAATTCTCCTCCGCCTCGAATGATTCTTATGCCATCAATGAAATCTTCATTAGTGCCCCCTGGAAACATCGTTGAAATTTGT
>JAACEC010000044.1 GCA_011682715.1 Pseudomonadota bacterium | reverse complement strand
TCGATAACATTAACTTTAATTCCGGAATGCCTCAGATAACGAAAGACGGGAAAGTGTATTTCTACCGAAATTTCATTTCCGTAGGCGGAAGCGGCAGAGTAAAATTTATCGGACGGAAGAGGCAAATAGAGGAGATTGAAAAGTCCGTAAAGGAGAAAGAAGGCAGACTTGATAATTTAAAGAAAACGATTAATGATTTGATAGAAAATCAGGAAAACCTGTTGAACAGAATCAATGAAGAAGATGAAAGAGCCGTTAAATTATCAGAGGAAATTACCGGTATTGAAGAGAAAATCAGAATTGAGAACGGCAAAATAAATCTGCTAAATACGGAGATAGAAGATATAAGAGAGGAGATCGCGGAGTATTCCGTCAATGTGGATGATATTAAGCTAAAGATCAAGGAACTTGAAAATGCGGTGAGTGTTGCAAGAGAAGAAATCCCCGTTATCGACACTTACGAAGAAGAACTACGCGAAATGCGTATGAAACTCGATACGTTAAACAAAAAAACGCAGGAGAGATTGCTTGAAAAGGTCAGGAAAGATAACGAGTTTGAAAACGCTAAAAAATTAACCGAGGAAATTGAGGAAAAGATCAAATCCACTAAGGGAAAAACAGCCAAAATCGAAGAGAGATTAAAAGAATTTACCGTGGAAATTGAGGAAAAGAAAAAATCAATAGAGGAATACGAGAAGAGAGAGAAAGAACTTAGAGGTAATATTGAAAAATTCCGTGAGGCATACGGTAAGTACAGGAATGATATAATTAATTTCAGAGAAGAAATTGAGGTTAAACAGAAGGATATTGCAGTTATTAACAAGGAACTAGAGACTATAAGAAGAGAGATAGAGGAGTACAAGATAAAAAGGGAATCCGTAAGCGTAAAGATCGATGAGATAGTCATCAAGTTGAGAAATAGATACGGAATGGATGCCGAAAAGAGTGATTTTGAAACGGGAGAAAAGATACTTGGCGTAGAAGAGATAGAGAGGTTAAAGAACCGACTTGCGAAAATGGAACCGATTAATTTGTTGGCTCTTAAGGAGTATAATGAAGTCAAGGAAAGGCTCGAATTTTTGATTAAGCAAAAAGAGGATCTTGTAGAATCGGAGAAATCGCTTCTCAAGACCATAGAAATATCGGACAAAAGAGCTATAGAGGATTTCGAAAAGAACTTTGACATCGTAAAAGAAAATTTCAACAAAATATTTATTGAGGTGTTTGGAGGTGGGAAATCGAATATTGTAATTGAGGATGGGCAAAACCCAATAGAGTCAAAAATTACAATTTACGCTCAACCTCCAGGGAAAAGAATCAAAACCATAACGATGTTGTCCACGGGAGAACAGACACTTGCTGCCATTGCGTTACTGTTTGCCATATATGAAACAAAACCTTCGCCGTTCTGCTTTATGGACGAAATAGATGCTCCCTTGGATGATGCAAATGTGGAACGATTTCTCACACTTTTGAAAAGATTAAAAAATAAAAGTCAGATACTCATGATTACTCACAACAGGAGGACCATGGAAATTTGTGAATATATATACGGTGTTACAATGGAGGAGGGAATCAGTAAAGTGATATCGATCAATCTCCAAAAAGAGATGGAAGAATGGGTTTAGTTGGAAGTATAAGAAATGCCCTCAGAAGAACCTCGAATGCACTGGGGAAGAGTATCGCAAAAGATAAAATAGTCATCGAAGAGTTGGAGAGGACGTTGATTGAAGCCGATTTCGGCGTGCAAATTACTATGGATATAATAGAGACGGTTAAAAAATCACCGGATAAGAAAACCGCTATAGAAGAAATCAAGAAGTATTTACTGGAAATACTTGAATTGCCGGAGAAGAGTGAAATTACAGAGACGAAGCCTTATGTGGTAATGTTTGTGGGGGTGAACGGCGTGGGCAAAACGACTGCAATTGCCAAAATGGCAAATATGGAATTAGAGAAAGATAAAAATGTTAGTCTCGTTGCAGGCGATACATTTAGGGCGGCAGCCATAGAACAGTTGACAATATGGAGTGAACGTTTAAAAATTCCCATTTTTAAAGGAGAGTATGGAGCTGATCCGGCTTCCATTGCATATAAAGCGATTAGTGAGTCAAAAGGAGAGGATAGGGTTATACTTATAGATACGGCGGGCAGATTGCATACGAATAAAAATCTTATGGGGGAGATGGAAAAGATTGTCAGGGTTGCAAGAAAAATAGATGAAAGATACCCCAATGAGACCTTTATCGTTCTCGACGCATCCATCGGCCAAAACAATATTAAGCAGGCAAAACAATTTATGGAGTATGCACCTCTGACGGGAATAGTACTTACAAAATTAGACGGAACCGCCAAAGGGGGAAGCATTTTCCCCATAATAAGAGATTTGCGTATACCGGTTAAATATATAGGAACAGGTGAGGGATTAGAGGATATATCCCAATTTAACGGAGAGGAATTTCTGAATAATCTTTTCCCTGATTAAAAAAGTTCTAAAAGGAAGGAGATTACTCCCCCTCCTTTTCTTTATTTAATTTTCCCACAATAGATTTCATATCTGCAATTTGTTGTCTCAAATTTACAATGTCTTTCTTTAATCTATCGATTTCTTCGTTTTCTCCTTCGGTATGTTCTTCTAAATTACCTTCGGCAATTTTCTCCGAATATGTGATTTTATTTTTAAGGTATTCCTCGAGAACATCTTTCACCTTTCCGTAAGCACCGATTACAGGTTTAATTCCGTATTGTTCAAAATACTCCTGTGCTCTCGGTCCCATTCCTCCGGTTATAATAACATCGACATTTTGTTGCTTCATATAAGTGGGCAGATCTCCGACATTGTGCCCTTCGGCTAATTCATTCGGGGCTGAATAGACATTTTTAATTTCATTCCCGTCTATTTCGACATAAACAAAATAAGGGCAGTGCCCGAAGTGGTAGCTCAAAGTGCTTTCGAGATCATTCTGTTGATCCGATGTGAAACAAATTTTCATTGTGAATCTCCTTTTTTTAGTGAGTTTTCTATGAATTTTATTAACTTCTCCATTAAAATCAAATTGTTTTTTGCAGAACTCAGCCATTGTGCAATATAGTCCTTTCCCTTGTCTGTGATCTTGTAAATTCTCCTTGATGGTCCCGATTCTTCGTTTTGCCATTCCGAAGTGACAAATTGATTTGCTTCCATATCTCGGAGAAGACGGTAGATCAGACCGTACGGTAAGGATTGTTGTGATATACCGAGATTGGAAAGTTCCTCCACAATTTCGTAACCATATGATGATTTTTTTATTAATAAAGAGAGTATGGCAGCGTATATTGTATTATTTGCTTTAAAACCGAGTCCCGAACAAAACTTTCTTTTCATATACCTATAACCTTCATATGTAATAATATTATATATATAAATTTTGTCAAGTATAAAATTCGATTAAATCTCCTTTTAGATTATGCTTCTTGATGATAATTACTTTGCTTTCCTTAAACCGGTAAATATGTCTGTGCCTATCTACTCGATTATATTTTCATTCCTTGACAGTAGTAATTTAATATAGTATTTTAAGTTTATGATTGATTGGTTAAAAAACGATTGGGTACTAAAATTACTGTCATTACTGGTAGCAATAGGTATATGGTTTAACGCAAAAACCGATCAAACATCTTATTATACCATAAAAGCTAAAATTAACATAAGGAATTTTCCGAAACAGTATATTCTCGCCAAGAAGTTACCTGATAAGATAGACATAAAAATTTATGGTAAGGTTAAGGATATTATTTTTACTAAATTTATCACAGCACCTACGGTTTACATAGACGGGAATACTTTGAGGCGGGGGCAAAATATCGTTTATATTGAAAAATCGAGTATTAATCTTCCGAGACCGGATAAAATGAAAATCGTGAAAATTATTCCGTCTTATTTAACTATTGAACTTGATAAAAAGATCGAAAAGGATGTAGGAGTCGTTGCCTATGTAACAGGTACACCGAGAGAAGGATTTGTGCGTTCAGGAGGAATAAAAGTTGTTCCGGATAAGGTAACTCTCTTTGGTCCGGATAAGGCATTAGGACAAATTAAATATGTAAACACGGAAAAGATTGATATAACCGGGAAGGGTAAAACCGTGGATCGCTATTTGAAAATAATACTCCCGGAATCAATAAATGTCTATTCCAACATTGACTCCGTCAGGGTGATAGCCCCCATAGCTCAATTGATCACGAAGCGGATAGACAGCGTGAAGGTGGTTCCCAAAACGGGAAAGTATAGTGTTGTGGAAATTAATCCCAAATTTATAAGTATGACTCTTTCGGGCAGCGATTATATAATTGATTCGCTTATGAAATCGGGGATCAATTCATATGTCGTGGTAAATGTGAATGCTCCGGGCGAGTACTTACTTCCTGTTTTTGTCAATTTACCTGAGAATGTATATAAGCAGGAAATAGATCCGGAGTTTGTGAAAGTAAAGGTTGTAAGATGATAACTCTTGGTATAGAATCGTCCTGTGATGAGACATCGTGCGGTATTTTGAAGGACGGAGACAATGTTTTATCCAATATTATTTTGACGCAAGAAATACACTCGGAATTTGGAGGGGTCGTTCCTGAAATAGCATCGAGGGAACACAATAAATTTATTTATGAAATATTGGAAAAAGCTCTTAACAAGGCAAAAGTGGAGATGGACGATATTGATTTGATCGGGGTTACCAACGGTCCCGGTTTAATGGGAGCCCTGATGGTAGGCATTGCATTTGCAAAGGGGCTCGGATTTAGCTATAAAAAACCGGTCATTGCGGTAAATCATATTGAAGGACACATACTTGCTAATTTTATTGAGTTTGACATAAAATTACCTGCAATTGTGATGATGGTGAGCGGCGGTCATACGGAACTGATTCTAATGAAAGATTTTGGTAAATATCATGTATTAGGCAGAACCATAGATGACGCTGCCGGAGAGGCTTTTGATAAAGTTGCACGTATATTGGGACTTAGATATCCAGGAGGACCGGAGATAGAGAAGTTGGCAAAAAAAGGCGATGAGAATTATCTAAAATTACCCATAGCGGTAAAAAAGGAGTTAAATTTTAGTTTCTCCGGTATAAAAACTGCGGTAATGTATTATTACAGAGAACTTTCCGAGGCTGACAAGGGGTTACACAGAGCCGACATAGCGGCATCCATTGAGAAAGCCATTGCAGATAATTTGCTGTATAAAGTCGAGAAAGCCGTTGATATGAATAAACCCGAATCGTTAATAATTTCCGGAGGCGTTGCGGCGAACAATTACATAAGAAAAAAGTTCGAGGAATTTTCATCCGAAAAGGGAATTAAATTTTATGCTCCCCCGTTGAAATTATGTACCGATAACGGAATAATGGTTGCTAAGGCGGCTTACGAAAACCACATACGAGGGACAGCAACACACAATTTAAATCCTGTCCCCAACCTTAAATTGATAGAGGTGTGAGATGATTCATAAATTGTTAAGAGAGAATTTTATGATTCTGCACCTTAAAGCAAAGGATAAGAAAGGGGTTTTAGAAGAATTGTCAAATGCGTGTTATGAGAGAGGTTTTATAGACAACCCCGAAGAGTTGTTCAGAACCCTTATGGAAAGGGAAAAGGTCATAACAACAGGTATAGGAAGAAATGTAGCATTACCGCATGCCAGAACGGATGTGGTTAAAAGGCTTCATCTGATTTTTGCAAAATCGGATACGGGAGTAGACTGCGATTCGCTGGACGGTAAACCTGTATATCTATTTTTTCTCTTTATAGGCCCAAACAAGGAAAACAAGGAATACATAAAAATTCTCGCCGAGATCTCAAGATTAGTTCGAATAGAGCAGGTGAGAAAAACCCTCCTGGAATCGAAAACGGAAGAGGATGTATTTAGAATTATAAAAGAGAATGAAAAACTTCCCGAATAAATTTGATGTAATTGTTGTGGGAGGAGGACATGCCGGTATTGAGGCGGCATATGCTTCCGCAAAAATGGGGTTAAAAACGGTTCTTTTTTCCATAAATGCCGATTTCATAGGAAATATGTCATGTAATCCCTCCATAGGGGGACTTGCCAAAAGTCAACTTGTTTTTGAGATAGATGCTTTCGGCGGTTTGATGCCTCTTATTTCTGACAGGGAAGGGATTCAGTTCAGGATGTTAAACAACAAAAAAGGTCCCGCTGTTTGGTCTCTCAGGGCTCAGGAAGATAAAATAATGTACAGAACTTCGATAAAAAAGGAGCTCGAAGAGACGGATAATCTTTACATAAAGCAAGCGAGCATCAATGATATTATCGTGGAGGACGGGGAATTCAGAGGCGTTGTTTCGAAAACAGACATGTTTTATGAGGGGAAAAGTTGCATTTTGACAACGGGGACATTCATGCACGGTCTAATTCATATTGGACTTACACATTTCGATGCGGGGAGATTGGGGGAACCCGCCTCATACGGTTTATCGGACAGATTAAAAAAGCTCGGTTTTAAAATTAAACGGTTTAAGACGGGAACACCGGCGAGAATTGATCGAAAAACAATAGATTTCGATGAAATGGAAATTCAAAAAGGAGATGATAAACCCGCTCATTTTTCAATGAGAACAGAGGAGTTTAACCCGATTCAGGTGCCGTGTTATATAACAAGAACAAACTTGAAAACGCATAAAATAATATTGGATAATCTTGATAAAGCTCCGCTTTATTCGGGTATCATAAAAGGAATTGGACCTCGATACTGTCCTTCAATTGAGGATAAAGTGGTAAGATTCAAAGATAGAAACAACCACATTATTTTCGTTGAGCCAGAGGGGCTGCACACGAATGAATATTACATAAATGGGATGTCAACGAGCCTTCCTCTGGATATACAGGTAGAATTTTATCATACCGTACCGGGATTAAGAAATGCGGAAATAGTGAGACCGGCTTATGCAATAGAATACGATTGCATAGAGTCTACTCAACTGAAAAAGACGCTGGAGAGCAAAGATATAGAAAATCTCTATTTTGCCGGACAGATTAACGGAACAAGCGGTTACGAAGAGGCCGCCGCTCAAGGGCTCGTTGCAGGTATCAATGCGGCCGCAAAATTGTCA
>JAACEC010000181.1 GCA_011682715.1 Pseudomonadota bacterium | reverse complement strand
GGCAGGGTTAAATATAAATCGTTGGTTGAGCCAATTCCCATATTGAAAAAAGCTTCGAGATCCGTAGGACTTGTGAATATTCCCTATGACCCGGACGGTATAGTTCGGCATTATTTTAGATATTTTGTTTTCAACAAGGATACGCTTTATAGTATCGCCTATTCTGCTTTTTGTAACATTCAAAAAAACGAAAATAAAAAGAATGAGAATCTGTTTTATGTTATCCCTCCGGGTGCACACGGATTTTTCCCTACTTACTCGTTTTGGTCTGTTATAGATGATTCCTCTTTCCAAATACCGGAAACAGATGTCAGCTTTGATGTGGATGCGTTCTACGAATATTTAAACGACGGTGTGTTTAAGAATAAGATTGTGTTTGTAGGTTCTTCTCTTATGGAGCTTCACGATTATGTGCCATGTTATTATCAAACGATAAACAGGAGCAAGGGATTAATAAGCGGTGTGGAATACCATGCATCCGCTCTTCTGAATTTACTGTACAACAGGCATATCTTTTCTGTAAATATTATACTGAGATTACTGATCATGATTTTGTTGGGATCGATTGTTATAAAATATTTTGAGAAAAAAAATATTCTTCTCGGATCTCTAACCTTTGTAGCAATGCTCACGCTATCTTTTATTCTTTCTTTTTATGCTTTTGTTCAGTTGAGGAGCAATCTGTTTCCTGTGGAAATAGGCGTTTTCCTGATTTCCGTATACCTTTTCAATGTTATATTTCTGGCATTCGAGTTGCGAAAGGAGCGTATGGAAATAAAGAGGTTGTTTCAGTACTACGTGTCTAAGGATGTTGTTAATAAACTGATAAAACAACCGGAACTCATACATCTTTCAGGGGAGATGAAGATACTGACCGTTTTATTTACGGATATAGAGGGCTTTACGACTATTTCGGAACATCTTAAACCGACATTGGTGACCGAAATGTTGAATGAATATCTTTCTATTGTCACCGATATAATAATAAAAAACGGAGGGATGATCGACAAGTATGAGGGGGATGCGGTAATGGCTGTATTCGGAGCTCCAATAGAACTTGAAAACCATGCATATTCCGCCGTGAGAGCCGGTATAAATATAGTTAGTGCTCAGGATAAGGTCGATGAGCTGAGTAAAAGATTTAGTATTCCGAAAATAAAAACAAGAGTAGGAATCAATTCCGGGGAGATGTTATTAGGAAATCTCGGGACAAAAAGCAGGTTAAACTACACGGTAATGGGGGACAGTGTCAATCTGGGGTCACGACTCGAATCGATTAATAAGTTCTATAAAACATATCTTATGTGCAGTGAAGTAACCGCTAAACTCATTGGAGATAAAATTTCGTTCAGATTTATCGATAAAATAGTAGTAAAAGGGAAAACGGAATCGATTGACATCTATCAGCCCGTTGAATTGTTATCACAATTTAATGAAATTCTACTTGAAAAATATTCGGATGGGATTAAACTATACTATGAGAGAGAATTTGATAAAGCGATAAATTATTTCAAAGATCTTTTTGAAGAAACAGGCGATTATATATCCTATCTGTATATCGGCAGATGCGAGAAACATATCAAAGAATCACCACCTCCCGGATGGGACGGAACGGAAAAATTCAGTTTTAAATAATACTTGCTTACTCCTTGAAATTTAAAATAATCAGGGACAGCGCCCCATATTTTATGGATTTAAGGAATGTACGATAAACTCGGCGAGATGTAAAACAAGGCATTGTTCCTCCTTTTATTGACCAGTTTTATCAATTAGATATATTTAAATTTGTGAATTTATAAGAATATATTATAATATAGAAAGAGGTATTGAATTATGTTTTGTTTTAGTAATTATTTTATCTATAAATCGAATAGGAGGGATTTATGAAACGAGCAATTTTCGTAGTTATATTTCTTGTATTAATCAGTATTCCAATATTAACGGAAGCAAATGATTCATTAGAAACTGAGCAGGATATTCCAGTTTCACAAGAGCAGGAATTGAAATTACACTGGTATAAGAATATGAACTATACATTTGGTTATAATATTGGATTATGCTAAAGGGGATCAGATTTGAATTCTTACTCGCACGGCGGTGTTGATGTGGTAGGTGATATTGTATGTTCTATTGGCTTAATTCAATAGAGGCAGGAGTGAGAATACCCATTAATAACAGAATGCTTGATGTGGGTTTTGGATATGGATGGGGGAATGTCAATTCCTCATCGAATCTTGAGGCGAGATTTCCTGATACTTTAGTTAACAGTATAACTGTAAATCTTGCATATCTTGGAGTTGCAAATATAAGGAAATTTTATTTGTATTTATCATGTTTAAAATTAAAAAAAATTACAGAAGGGTTGGAATTTAATTATTGCCAGGCATATGGAGAAGAATGTTATTATCCGTATGTTTATCCTAATTTAATTGTTAATGTTAGAAGAGATTTAATAGGTGGTGGGGGATATATTAAATTTTGTAATACAAGAAAGAATAAAAGGAAGTTTAGATTTGATCCATATTTTATGATAAGAATATCAGGTTCATATGAAATTCACAGTACATCGCCTTATAGTGGATTATGGGATAAGAAATTAACGATATGGTATACAGGTATATACGGAGGGTTTAATTTTAATATAGGAGGAAAAAGATGAGAAAGATATTGTTTGTAATAATGATATTGTTAATTTTTGCAAGTGTATATCCTGCGGATTTGCCAATATTATTTATTCATGGACATAAGAAACAGGCAATACCATGGAAGCAGGAAAAGCCACCATTCCAAAGTGATATAGTTAATACAGGAGGATGGGGGACATGGAATCCACAGAATGCAGATTATTGATTGTATGCCTATTCCCTATAATTCAAGGTACATAGCAATATCTATTCAGGAATAAAGTAACCGAGTGACGATATATAAGATGGAATAATTTCAAATGCTTCTCATTATAAAAGAATAAATCTGGTAGTAATGATAGGAGATATGCTTATTTATAGATGTTTACTATGCGAAGCTGCTTTAAAAAATGGGGGTTAATCAAAAAATCGATTTATTCTTGACACTATATGGTAAATGCTATAAAATATCCACACAAAAAAGGAGTTTGTATGTTGTACATTAATGGTAATAATCTCTCGTTTGCGGATTATTTTCATACCGTATACGAGTATGAAAAGGTAAATGTGGCTCCTGAGGTAGAAAACAGGATCAAAGAAGCTTATGCTCTTGTGGATAGAATTGTTAAATCCAAAAGAGTTGTTTATGGAATCTCCACGGGATTCGGAAAACTCGTAGATGTGCGAATCCAGGAAAAAGACATAGACGCACTTCAGACGAACCTTATATTGAGTCACGCTTGCGGTGTGGGCAAACCGTTGCTAAAGGAATTCGTAAGAGGAGCAATGCTTCTGAGATTGAATGTTATAGCGAAGGGCAACAGCGGTGTTAGACTTGAAACATTTAACTTGCTAAAAGACCTGCTTAACAGGGATATAATTCCCGTTGTTCCCGAAAAAGGATCAGTGGGAGCCAG
>JAACEC010000043.1 GCA_011682715.1 Pseudomonadota bacterium | reverse complement strand
CAATACCGGGGAAATCATTACTAAATTCCGAATAACTTTTAACATCCGGAGTAGTAAGATTTATTTTGTCATAATAGACTAATTTTTTATCGGAAGGATAATATCTGAACGGAGAAATCAAAACTTTTGCATATAACCGACCTCTAATTTTTCCATAACCTTCGATATTCACCAACCGATCGGGAATAACTTTTTGCGAATTATAAGCTACTGAATCAAAAGAGAATTTACCGATGGAAATCGAATTTGTCGGATACGTTTTCTGAGACGGAGCAATTGTAATATTTTCATAAACGCAAGAATCAATAACCGTATATTTTATCGATTTATCGCCTTTGGTAACCGGTATAAGCGTGTCTTTGTACGGAATCATCGGAATGCCACTACCTGAAAAGAAATGAAATCTTTTTAATGAAATCTTACTGAAATTTCTAAACGGAGTGATATTTAACTTTCCAAAACCTATTTCTTTTTCACTTGCTTGTAAGCAAACCACCGTTAGAAGCAGTAGAATAAGAAACGAATATATTTTCTTAAACAATATTCACTTCGCCTTTGATATACGAAATATAGTAGGTTGCCGAATTCTTCAGATCCCCTACGATATCTTTTACTCTGTCATCAAAAGCGCTGTAAGCCACGGCACAAATTATGGAAATTGTAACACCAAGGACAGTGCTTACCAATGCTTCGGCAATACCGCCCATTACAAGCTTAGCTGAACCCGGCACCGATAAAGAAGCTCCGTGGAATACAGATATAATGCCAATTAAAGATCCCAACAAACCCAAAAGGGGGGCAATGTAGCTCATTACACCGATGGCTCTCACCCCTTTAATCAAATTCCGTTCCTCTGATTCTATTGCATTATCAAGAATGTTTTGAACACTTTCCGGAACCGCATCGAAATTCGATACACCTGCATGCAACACCTTTGCAACGGGACTCCCTTCCTGTTCACACACATATTTCGCCTGTTCGAGATTCCCCTCGTTTAAAAGATTAACCACCCTCTGTATGAATTTATCATCTTTCCCGTGAGCCCTGAACAGTGTCCACCACCGTTCGATTATCATTGCTATCGCATAAATGGCAATAAACAAAATAAAATCAACAATCCAACTACTTGTTATAAGATTTAAGATACTTACACCACCGATCATAATAACTCCTTTCTTAATTTATACCATAAGATTAAACGATATTTTGCAATATTGCAAGGGAAAATCACTCTTTCATAAGAAATTTCAGTATCTCACTCATCTTCCCTTCCGCCAGACAAACAGAATAATCCGCAGCACCGTAATACAACATTAGCTTGTCCTCATTCTCATCATACACGGCTCCTGTCGGAAAAACAACGGCATCGGAAACTCCTACCATTTCATAGGTTTCTTCGGGACCCAATATCCATTCTTTACTTCTTCTCACTACCTTCCATGGTTCGTACAAATCCAGTAAGGCAAGTCCTACTCTGTATAAAGCTCCCGAAGCCGTAATTCTCGCTCCGTGATAAATTATCAACCATCCCTCTTTTGTTTTAATGGGCGGTGTTCCGAGCCCCACATGGTGTGAATCCCACCAACCGGGACGGGTAGGTAATAAAACTCGACTGTCTCCCCAGTAGCGGAGATCAGGAGAAAACGATATCCAGATATGAGCCTGCCCTCTAACAATCGGTCTGTGAATCAAAGCATAGAGTCCGTTGAACTTTTCGGGGAAAAGAGATGCATCTTTATCTTCCGGGGGGAGTATTGCACCGTGTCGCTTGAAATTACGAAAATCCTTCGTACTCATAACCGATACAACGGGGCCTCCCTGAGAAAATGAGACGTATGTAATCAAATATCTCTTCTCACCTTTCATATAAACGATTCGAGGATCTTCAATTCCCCATCTCTCCTCATTGTACTTACTGTTAAACTCCAGAGCAGGGTTTCGCTCTATCCTCCAGTCGGTTATTCCGTTCTCGCTCTTCGCAACACAGAAATGTGAGAACCCTCTCAGATCCTCCACTCTGGGCAAAAGAACCGTATGCCCATCGAATTTAATGGCTCCGGGATTAAACACACCACTAACTTTATAGGGGAACTCTCTGGGGGAAATAATAGGGTTTTTATCGTACCTTTTAAATAAATTCATAATAACTCCTCTAAAATTTAACAATACCGCCGAAACGAGAAATAATAACAAGATTTATGAAGTAATCGTTCAATATCAGATCTTTGTATCTCATACCACCGTATATTTTGAAAAAATCGAAGGAAAAACCCGCTTTCACAGATGAAAACAGATCACTGTTTTTATATTTGAAATCACCTCCTATTACAAAATTTAAAGGGAATTTATACTCCATAGCCAGATCGAGCATTAAATTGCTCAAACCGTAATTGATGGGGATTCCGACTATGCTTTGAACTCTCATGTTTTGATTATATATACCATAATATCCACCATAAAAAGAAATGGATCTTGCATAAAATTTGTAATGAGGAGAAATAAAAATAAAGCTATAGTTTCCGTATTGATTACCCAAGAAATATGCAAACCCCGGAGAAACAGTAAATTCCTGCCAAAATTTTTCAGCATTGAAATTAATTCCAGTTCCAAAATTTGATCCGAATAAAAGGTTCGAATAATTGAAATTAAATCCGTAGTCGATATTCGTAGAGGGAATTGTGCTACGAAAAAGCGGAAAAGAAGGGTAATTGTACATATAGAGATTAATCCCTGCCGTTCCGTTCCATTCCGAGGGCATTATAAAAGAGAGATCCAAATCGCCGGTGTTATCGTAATAATGATTATAATTTAGCGTTATGCTTTTGTATTCAATATTGTAGCATAAAAAAGGATTAAGGTTCATATTTTCATTGGAAGGAATAAACAATCGCCCGATATGTGCATTTAATACGAGGGGGAATAATAAAATAATAAATAATTTTCTCATTTTTGCTTCTTAAAAATATCGAGATACAATGTTAGAAATTCACCTTTATTCAACATTATCGGTGCGATACCTTCATCTTTTCTATGAGAAACATGTTCCAAATGGTGATAAAACGACTTTGAAATATAGCCGAAATCGTTTTTTGTTATCATTCTGATATTGTTTAACCTCGTTATAATAGGCGAACCATCTTCAAAAAATGTAATAAATTCCACATAAACTATGGCTCTTTTCGCTTTTCTTATATCGCTTATAAATTGATAGAGAACCACATAAGACTTCCTGTCCTCGTTACTCATCGCTTTGAATCCGTTATCGATGTCCAAATCTACAATTTCAAAATCTAAAAAATATTTAAAATCCAATTTTATCATAGAATTTATGATTTCCAAAAATAGATTTTCGTTCAAACCTTTTTTAACGGAAATCTTTGATTCTTTAACGGAGATGTCCCTCAGCTTTCTTCTTAGCCGGTGCTTTCTGTACAGATAAATTAAACCCGCAATGATTATCAAAATGAACAATATATCTAAAACTATCATAACTTAATAATAGAAAATTTTTGAGAATTATGCAACTACAATTTTAACCTTTAACAATTCTGAGAAATCTTCTCTTCCCGACCTTTAAAACCGATTTCTTTTTCTCCACGAATGTTACATTGTAATTGATATCATCTATTTGCTTACCGTCTATTCTAACGGCTCCTTGCTTTATGAGCCGTCTCGCCTCACTGGAAGAGGCAACCGTTTTGCTATCGGTTAATATTTTAACTATCCAGGTTCCCTCTGGAACTTTGTATTCTTCCATATTGTCGGGGATTTCCTTCTTTTTAAATACCGTATTAAAATGTTCCTGTGCCGTGTCAGCGTCTTTCTTTCCATAGAAAATCTTTACGATTTCTCTTGCCAGGAATTCTTTTACAAATTTCGGGTTATCTCCCTTTCGGGCATATATCTCTTCCTTAATTCCTTTAATATCTTCCTCATTCAAACCGAGTACCAGATTCAAGTACGTGTCAATAACATTATCCGGTATGGACATCGTTTTTCCGTACATATCTTCGGGGGTATCGCTAAAAGCAATATAATTCCCCAAACTTTTACTCATCTTCCGTACACCGTCTAACCCGGGCAGAATCGGTAATGTAATCGCTATTTGAGGTTCAATGCCGTACTCCTGCTGCATATGTCTGCCGGCTAAAAGATTGAATTTCTGATCAGTCCCTCCGAGTTCTATATCAGCTTCAATGATAAAAGAATCATAAGCCACAAGCAGAGGGTATAAAAATTCGAGAATACTTATAGGTTGTTTGTTTTTATAACGTTTCTCAAAATCATCTCTTTCGAGCATTCTCGCAACGGTATATCTTGATGCTATATCGGCAATTTTTCTAAAATCAAGGCCTTTGAGCCATTCACTGTTATATCTTACAATCGTTTTTTCTCTGTTTAAAATCTTGAAAACCTGGTCCAGATATGTCCTTGAATTTTTTGCAGTCTGTTCGGGAGTAAGCATCTTTCTAACTTTATTACGACCGGAAGGATCTCCGATCTGAGCGGTAAAATCACCGATTATGAAAACGATTTTATGTCCGAGATCCTGCAATTCCCTCAATTTTCTGAAACAAACATAATGCCCCAAATGTAAATCGGGAGCAGAAGGATCCGCTCCGTATTTAACAATAAGCGGTCTATTGTATGACAACTTATGGAGGAGTTCTTCTTCTGATATGATTTCAGCAGTTCCGTTTCTTATTATTTCCAAAATATCCATATCTCTAAAATAAAGTGGCGGCAAAGGGGCTCGAACCCCTGACACGTGGATTATGATTCCACTGCTCTGCCAACTGAGCTATGCCGCCAACATCCTAATACCCGAAATGATACCTGTAATCTTCTATTTTACTGTTATCAATAAGCTCTCTTAGCCAATCGTTGAAAATCTCCTGTTGCTTCATTGATTTTAACTTAGAAACGAAATTTGTCAATACCTTTTTTAACTCATCCTGTGAGATATCTTTCTTATTTATAACTCTAAAAATAGTATATTCATCCCCAACTCTGAACGGTTTTGATATTATACCTTCTTTAAGTGAGAATGCCGCTCCGTTGAATTTCAATTCATTGCCTATTCCCGGTATATGAGAAAACATCGTTATGTCGCTCATCTTGTAGTATTTACCTTTTCTATCTTCCACCGAACCCTTAAAACTCTTCCCTTTCTTCATAAGTTTGTACGCTCCGGCAGCTCTACCACGGGCAATAATTTGAGCAGTAGCAAACATTGTGGAGTCTCTAACGATATCTTTGACTTTATCAAAAGGTAAGAGAGTAGAATCATACTTTGCGACAATAGATGCGACAATAAAATACTTCCCCGTATTTACGGCATAACTTACATCCCCTACTTTATATTCCTTCAAAAATTGTTTTAATTCCGTTGTTTCTCCGTATCCCTCTATAACAGGGTTATCCATATCAACAAGTTTAAACGTATCAACACTCATTTTTGCATTTTCAATAGCTTTTGCAAACCCTATTTTATCTGCTATCTTCGTAAAATTGTCAGCATTTTCCTTTATGCTATATATCGTCTCATCAGAGGGAAGCAGCTTTATAAGTATATGTGCAACTTTTACACTATCCCCTCTGTTCGAATATACTTTGACAATATGCCAACCGTATTTCGTTTTGAATGGAGTACTTATTTCGCCCCGTTTCATTGAAAATGCCACCTTTTCAAATTGAGGAACCATCATTCCCCTTTTTATCCAACCCAACATACCTCCGTTCACGGCACTACCCGCATCTTGAGATAATGTCTTGGCCTCTTCTGCGAAATCTTTTCCCCCTTTAACCTCGTTATATATCTCCTTTATCTCCGAATAAGCAAGATCCTGATCTGTAATACTCGGTTCAATTGGAAACTTTACAACGGCTATATCAGCTTTGTTTTTAATTATAAACTGATTTTTATGTGTCTCATAGTATTCTTTCCCCTGGGAATCGGTATAATTTACATTCTGCGTGTCATTAACGACAGGGAATACGCCGTATTCGATCGTTTCTTTCTGGTAATTCTCAACAATATTTCTTATAATTTCATTATCGGGCAATGCTACGAAAGAGATAATATAATCCTGTAATTTCTGCTTTGGAATAACATCCTTGAGCTGAGAAGCATACATGTTGACATATTGAGAATTACGCGGATCTTGAATAACGGTTCTGTACTTATTTATATCAAATTTACCGTTTGTAAACAAAGAGGTATCTTTCATGACATTTGACGGAGGACTGTTCAAAATAATATTCATTATTTCCCTGTCGGTAACTCCAAAATGGAGCTTGCTGATCTCATCACTCATCAAAACATCGGCAACCATCTGGTTAAAGATCCTGTCCGAAACGACCTTCTTCTGTTCCAGAGTTAACTCACCGTATTGTTTTCTCAGTTTCTGCAATGTCTGAGAATAGTTCTTTTCAAATTCGGTATAACTAATTCCGACACCGTTTACCCGCCCTACTATGTTAAGATTTTTGCCCTTATTACCTTTTGACGAAGCAACATCCATTCCCCATTGTAGGAATATAAAGAGCACAAAAATTATGATTGCAGCCCATATGAAAATTACAAGTTTCTTCCTGATTTTTGAGATTACCATATTCAACTCCTTTTATTTAGTTAAGCGGAGAGGCAGGGATTCGAACCCTGGATAGGATTACTCCTATAACTGCTTAGCAGGCAGCTGCCTTCAGCCACTCGGCCACCTCTCCAAACTTATGGCGGAGGGCGAGGGACTCGAACCCCCATGGGCAAAAACCCGGTGGTTTTCAAGACCACTGCCTTACCAATTAGGACTAGCCCTCCAAGCTTTCGCAATATATCATTAAACAATATATGTGTCAAGATAAAATGTCTCTATTACCATATTGTATAAGATGAATAAAATAATCAAATATTCCGGTTCTCCTTTATCAATCATATCAATCTACATTATTTGTATAATCCATAATATTATATTCAAATAGATTATGTAAATTTTGCATATTCCTAATTTGCATACTTGACAACACAAAAAATATTTGGTATATATTAATTAAGTGAAGAAAAAAGAGGTGTTTATGAGAAAAACTGTTGCGGTGATTATTGCACTTTTGCCTATGATTTTATATGGCTATTCCTTTGGTAAAAAATCTACCATTACCTTGAAAGACAAAAGTCTCATTTCAAAAAGTAAAAAGATGAATTCGATTCTCATCTCCCCTACAGTTATTAAAAAGCAATCGGATAATTCACGTAATCAGAGTGAATTTCTAAAATACTTCGATTTTGGAAACACGGCTATACTGTTTGGAGTGATGATCCGTTGTTTGAAGCGGTTCGATTCACCCCTTCACAGTATCCTTGTATTATTGATTCCATTATGCTTGTTAATTACATCGACAATGGCGTTCCATCCGTACCCGATACGGTTTTCATTTGCGATGACGATTCCGGAATATCAATTCCCGGTACAAGGTTAGATTCTTTTACATATTTTTGCTCGGGTGCTGACAAAGATATAGATACGGTAATCATAGCAACAAACGGAAACGATACGATAACGAGCGGAGATTTCTGGATTGAGTATAGAACTGTTTCCAATGCGCAAGATTCCATACTACTTATGTCTGACAAAAACACTCCTCCGGACAGCATAAATTATTGGTCTACGGACGAGCAAACATGGAACCTTGATAATGTTAACGAACCTTTAGCCGCATATGTTACATATCTTGAAAATGCCCAAATTGCTTTCGATAGAGATACAATCAAAATCGTATATCCATTGAAAAATAGTAATTCTCCTTCATCGAGATCCGGGTTAGACTCTATATGCTATCATTCCATAGAAATAGATAGTACTGTAAGTTATTTTACAAATATCAACCTTTACAGCGCCGTCCGATTTACACCACCGCAATACCCCATTACAATAGAATCCACAAAGGTGTTTTTCTATATCACAGGTGCGGGAAGTTTTCAGGATACACTTTTCCTCTGGGAAGATGACTCCGGAAACCCGGGAAATATAATTAAAGCTGTAGTGTGGAACGATAGTTTTACAACATCCGGTACGTACGCATTGAATATACCTTTGAACAATACATTTTATTCAGGCGATTATTGGTTGGGAACCGTTAGTGATACAAACAGTAACGGAGATTCTATCTTACTCTGCACGGATACCACAACAAAAGACAATTCCGGAAGAAATTACTACAGCTGGGATAGGCAAAGTTGGACCCAACTTGGCAACAATTACGGGGATTGGGGAATTACATCGTTCTACAGATATGCAGGTACCGACAGCGGAATGTTCTATATTATAAACCCACCTACATCATCGGCTAAGCTCTATGTATCCGATATTTTTGCATATAATAATTCGTCATGGATTCTTGATATTTCTCCCACAACATTAACGATTTCTCCCGGGGATTCTGCTCCCGTGTATGTAAATATTGATACATTTGCATTACCTTTTAATAATTACATAGATTCTTTGGCTATCATATCAAATGCGGCGAAATCAAGAAGTGCCTATTTTATACCCATAATCCTTGATTACAATTCGGAACAGCATGCCGGAATAAATGCAAAATATTCTGATCCGAATAATAGCTTATCAAGAATTATAAATAATAATGTTTCCAACAGTAAAGTGTATCTCTCCAAAAGCATTTTGAACAATAAACACATTTCAGCTTTTATATTTGACCTTAGCGGTAAAACGTTGTATAAAAGCAATGATGTGAAGAGAGGTTATATAGATATAAAGAAGTTTCCTTCGGGAATCTACTTTATAAGGATAAACACCAATGGTATGTCCTATGCAGACAAGTTTGTCAAGATTCAGTAAAAGAATGAGAGTTTTGACTCTCATTCTTTTATTTTTAATTCCTGCGAAAATATATTCAAATATAATTATCAAAATACCTGATTATAACTATCTTGAATCTCATTTCCCCGAAATTGACGGTTCACCTTCTTACCAGTTTTTCATCCCGGCAAATGTTTATGATAATAAATTGGATTACAAATTGTTAGATCCGCAAATAATACGATCTACTCATACCGAAAGATATACGAAATATCCTCTACATTACAAAAAGAGATTAAGTTTTACAGGTAATATTAAATTTAAAGGGAAAGAATTCGCTTCTTTCATAATGAAGCCTGCCATAAAAAAAGGGAACAACATAATTTTATATAGGAAATTGATAATTTATACGCCGGGGAATACGCCTTCATTTAAAAATGCCGGATATATGACTTCATTGTTACCATCTCATTTTAAAGTAAGTACAATAGAAGATTCGTCGTTTTCCTGGCAAAAGCCAGGTGATATACCTATACCCGGCGATTCCAGGGTAGATTATGTCATTGTCACGGATAGTGCATTCCTTAATCAATTTAAACAATATCAGGATTTCTGGTGGTTAATGGGACTTCGGACAAAAACCGTAACAATTCAGAGAATTTGCGAATATTACGACGGTGTATCGTTACAAAACAGGATACGGAAATTTCTTCAGGATGCCGTTCACTATTGGGATACTCGATATGTTCTACTAGCAGGCGATAATAATACCATTCCTATAATTTATTTTCATAACAATTTTTACGGGAGATGGCTTGATTCCCCTACCGATATGTATTATTCCTGCCTCGACGGGAACTGGAACGCCGATTTTGATTATTATCTCGGAGAGGCTCCATCGGATAGTGTTGACCTTTTACCCGATGTTGCTCTTGGCAGGCTCTCGATTAATACATACGACGACATATCAAAATACTTCAATAAACTACAAAATTATATGCTGCACCCTGATACATCTATCATAAAAAGAGCTCTATTTGTGGGGGCGAATTTATTTTCCTCCGGAGATGGCAAGATATGGTGTGATACCATATCGCAATACCATTTCCCTAGCGATTACTATAAAGTTGTTTTAAGCGAAGTTGACGGTACATCGGCTCCGGGAAACAGCAATCAAGCAGTGATTGATTCTCTAAACAAAGGTTTTTACTTTTACTACCATAATTCCCACGGTTCGCACTCTCAAATCCAATTAAAGAAAGCCTCTCCTCGTGTTTACTTAACCAACAATGATATAGATAACCTAAACAATGCTTACCCGAACATTGTTTTTATGGTTAGTTGCTATACAAACGAGTTCCCCTTTGATGTACTGGGAGAACATTGGGTATTGCAACAGCACGGAGCTATCGATTATATTGCCAGTATAAATGACGAGTTCCCCTATCCTGCGATGTATTTCGAAAAACCGTTTTTCGATTCATTATTCAATTCGAACTACTTTAGAATCGGTGATATTCTCAATTTAGGGAAATTACCCATTTTAGGATACGCACAAACAGACGGTGTTTACAGATCCATTTACCTCTTTGAAAGTCTCGAAGGAGATCCTGCTGTCCCTGTATGGCGTCAGATTCCCAAACGAATAAATATACTGAACTTACCCGATTCCATAACCCAGGGAGATTCTTTCTCTGTCCAAATATTCAGTGACATCAATGATAAAATAGATTGTAATATGATAACTCCGGACGGGCATTATCTTCATAAAACAATGCTTTCAAATCATATTTCTCTCTTTCACCCCACTATAAATTCTGCCGGAAATCTCATTATTTCCTTCTATCACAAAAGTTACATACCCACAATAGATACCATTGTCGTAAAACCATCACCCAAAATACCGGAAATTACAGACATATCCATTAGTGATTCGTTGAACAAATATCCCGATGATATCACAGAAAATGGAGACACAGTGATCTTAAAGGCAAAAATTATACACCATGATTCAACCCCATACTCCGTTTATATAAACTCTACAGATGACATCAATTTATTGAACGATGTTTTTCATGAGAATTCCGCCTATCCGGGCGACACAGTGGGAATGTCATTTAAAATTTATATACCGCTTAAAACAAAAGATTGCTCCGTACCGATTGTTTTCAATATACCTGGTATTTACATAGATACGGTTCATTTGGAGATCAAATCTCCTCTTATTGTTCAATCCGAACATAACATTACAGAAAACGCTCCCGGGAAATATGAAATATTATTAAATTTGCAAAATAGGGGTAAAGGAAACGGTTTTGATTATATGTATACATTTACGGCAACAGAAGGTGGAACAACGATTTTTGCTCAAAGTGATACATTGCCCCACATCTTCTATTCGCGGATAGCACACATACAATAGGTCCTATAAATTTTTCATTTTTACCTGGAACTAATACCTCTATCAACGATATAGCGTTTAAATTAAAAATTATCGGAATGGGTGATACTTTAAATACAACATTTCACTATGATACACTTCCCACACCAAAGATCCTAACATCCATTCCCCATAAAAATTCAATAGAACTTCTGTGGAGTAATATCTCCGGGGCAACTGCATATGATTTATACATCTATAGAAATAATGATTTTGTTAGAGTAAACAGAAATCCTATTACAGACGGCACATTTTATACGGTGAGCAATCTGGGAATTGATTCAACATATAAATTTTCCGTAAAAGGCTACGATAAATATATGAATTCCAGCGATTTATCAAGTCTATATTACGAAAGCACAAATCCTACTCCATATAACAAATGGCCTCTCAACAATTCCGATATATCACTATCCTCCGTAATTCCCGCTGATTTTTTCAGCGATGGAAACATAGAAATTTTCGAATCATTTAAAAGCGGTAAATTGCTAATGACATATTTAAACGGTGATACGGTAGCCGGATGGCCACAATATATCGAGGGAGAAATCTGGGGTACCCCTGCTGTTGCAGATGTTGATAATGACGGGAAACTGGACATAGTCGTCGCGCCATGGTCGTCTTCCGATAAAATATATATTTTTAATGCGGATGGAACGGTAACCAGGTATGTCCGGGGAGATCCGACAAATAAAGGTCTTTATGGTGTAGCAGGTTCCCCGGTAATAAGAGATATCAACGGAGATGGTTCGAAAGAAATTATTGTAGGTGCAACAAACGGAGATATCTATATTTGGGAACCAAATGGAACCGGATTTTTCCGTAGTGACGGTTTGTTTGCAGAAAGAAAAGGAGACAATTGGGACTTGAATGTCGTATCTGCTCAAGATCCGGATGAAGACAGTATATACACTATATATGCACTGTCAAGAACCGGTGTTTTTTATGGTTTCAGCACGACACAACATGATTCGGATTCCCTTGCAATTCCTATTACGGGAACACCTGACACCCTGCTCGGAGGGACTTATTACCAGCCAACTGTCGGAGAAATTGGTCCCCATCAAGGGAAAGATATTGCTCTTGTTGCCGGCTCAGCACTTTACCTTTTTAATGATAGTTTAACAATATACCCTAACTTTCCCATACCACTAAAGGCCAATGTATTTGTTTCACAACCTATTCTCTATGATGTGGATAGTGATGGTTATAAGGATATTATTTTGTCTGTGGGTGACTCTGTTTTTTGTTATAATTATCAGGGTTACTTGTTAGATAATTACCCGTATAAATTCGGTACGGCAATGCAATCCTCTCCTATTGCCGGCGTCTTGAACGATACACCTTATGTTTTTATAGGGACCGGCGACCTTACAATAAGTGCTTTTTCAATCTACGGAAAGAAAATGCGAGGATTCCCCATTGAGACAGAGGATAATTTCTACTGTGCACCTTCAATAGGAGATTCCGTCCTTGCCGCCTCAGATTACTCGTCAAACACATATCTCTGGAAAATCCCCTTAAAACCATCTCTATGGCCCTCTATTTACCATGATTTTCAACATACCGGCGATGCTGAATTTCCTATTTCAGATGGGATAGGTATAAAACATACAGTGCTTTTGTCCAATAAAATAAATACGAACATTAAAATTTCCTATTATAAAAATATCTTTAGTATAAACGGACTCCCCAAGAAGGAAAACTTCAGCATAAAGATATTCGATCTATCCGGCAGAATTGTCAATTATAAGCGTATTTCTTATGATAAATTGAAATTGCTGTGTCATAAAAACGGAGTCTACTTTATAAAGATAGACTCCGATAAAATAAAATACGCGGGAAAATTTTTATTTCTGAAGTAATTAATTCGCCCTCTCCTCAAAGGGAATCGCTATACTCTTCCCTCTCTTAGCAGATTCGTATATGGCGAGAATCAATTCCAACGATTTTCTTCCGCTTCTTCCGT
>JAACEC010000042.1 GCA_011682715.1 Pseudomonadota bacterium | reverse complement strand
AAATTCTCAAGGGGGAAATTGAGGATTCGAAAACCATACTTGCTGTTCTTTATTATCTTAATATGCAATGAAATAAGCGGATTTACGGTTCTTGATACGACTTTGCTGAACCATTACAGCGATTTCAAAGTGGACATTAACTCTTCCAATTATGAAGGGTTATTGAAAATTCCGTATGTTGATTCGGAGAAAGCCCTAAGTATAATAAAAGACAGAAAAAAATGGGGGAGTATAATAGATCGAAGAATGTTTGCTTACATTCTGGGTAGAGAGAATGCCGATTTGATTGCCCCGTATGTCATATACAACAAACCCAAAATAGGTTTTTGTCCCGAAACGGATATATCGATAAACAATGGTAAAACAGTTGTTGATTTTAGTTTGCTCTACGAGAGAAGAGGTTTTAAATCATTTTTGTTTTATGACGTAAACGATAAATTATTAAGATTCTATTCCGAATTTAACCGGAAAGGATATAAATTTATAATTGGGAATTATACGACTTCACTCTCATTTTTAGCCGGAGGGAAATACCCCTTCAGAGTATACAAATATCGCAGCGAGAAAAGAAACGGTATAGCGATTTCCAAACAAAGCGATAATTATTCTCTCTTATTATCTGGCAAATACGGAAGGATTAGTATAAATGACAGCTGTTTTAAACATTTAAAAACAGAGCTTTTCTATTTCCGCAAATTCGGGCAAGCAACTATTACGGCTGTATGTCATGACAGCTTGCTTTTCCACGGGAAGGAAAAGAGTAACAATTTAACGTATGATTTGGTGATAAACGGGGGTTTCAGTAATATCAATAATTCTTTAAGATTTGATATTAAAGGAGATAAAATAAAAACAAGATATCAAAATTACTACGGGAATAAGCATGTAGAGTTTTACAATAACATCTGTTTTTATTCCGCAGCGATGGAGGATCAGCTGACATATTTGTTGCTCAGTGGAAGGTTCCGGAAAAATAATTTGGCATTTGATTATTACCTTAAAAATGAATATTGGAGAGATTCAACTTGTTATCATTATAAATTGAGGTTCGGAAGAACGGACCTTTACGGGAATGTAAAATTTGTGTCGGGGGTTTACTCTGTCTCGAGAAATGATTATACACCGTCCAATTCCGTTTATCCGAATTTTCTCACAGAGATTGACCTTGCCGGAACGAAAACGGGTTTTTTTCTCAATATAATGACTTCTATGGATTCGACATACGGAATAAAGGGGGAGCTATTTTCCGGTTTTCTTGATTATTTTCTGTTGCCGAACTTAAGAATTAGTTTATCAAGCATTATGTTCAATGTGGAAAACGATTATCATTTTGAAAATATTGCCGATAAATATTCGGGAACGGGAAGTCTATCAAGTAGAGGCATCATTTTCAAAGGTGCATTGAGTTTTAAAACGAACGTTGCAGATTGTAATCTGTCTTTTTATATAAAAAAGAATCCTCTTGTAAACGAGAAGGCAAAGATCATCGTATCACATGTGTTTTGACTTTGTGATTTGTTGCTCATTTGCCGAAGAGGATGTTGACGAGACCAGCGTTTCGATTATAATGCGTCCAAAAGGGAGATATTTTTAAATTGCCGATTTTACTTATATTTTTTATCTGGTAAACATGTCCTTATATTTCTACATTCGAATATTTCTACCGATAATTTTATAATATTTCTTGCAATAAATGCTTATTTTTGGTATAAATAAGTTATGTCTGTTTTGGAAAGAAGAACGTGGGCTAAGATTGATCTTGATATTTTCAAGAGTAACTTGAAGCATATCAGGGATTTTACCGATTCCGAATTATTGATTCCTATAAAAGCGGATGCATACGGACACGGAAGTTGTGAGCTTGCCCGGATTGCGGGAGAATCAGGAGTGGAATACCTTGGCGTTGCTGGAATAGATGAGGCAATTGAACTCAGAGAGTATGGGATTAAGATCCCAATCGTGATTTTGAGCCCGGTTTTTGATTTTGACATAGAGGATATCGTTTATTACGGCATCATTCCCACGGTTTCCGATATTGATTTTGCCGAGAAATTGAACAATTTTCTTAATAAAAAGTTGAAATCCATAGATATCTTTGTCGAAGTGGATACCGGAATGGGGAGAACGGGATTTCTGTATAACAAAGCATACGTCGGTATAAAGAGGATTAAAGAACAGTTTAGAAATTTGCGGATTAAAAGTATCTTCAGTCATTTTTCAACGGCGGAAGATGAAAATGACGATTTTGCCGTAACACAGATGACAAAGTTTAAAGAGTTGAAGAGAAAATTATTTCAAAGTGGTTTAACGGAAGTAAAGTTCCATATTTCCAACAGCGCGGGGATGGTCAGATTCAATGACCCTGAAATGAAGATTGTTAGACCCGGTATCTTAGCTTACGGTTTGTATACATCGGAAAGTATGCGAAAGTATATTGATGTACAACCTATTATGTCCGTTTATAGCAGAATATCGCGAATTGCAAATTTGAATAAAGGGGATTCGGTAAGCTATGGAAGAAAAATTCTTGACAGAAGCCTAAAAGTTGCTACTATTAACATAGGGTACGGTGACGGGTACCCTCGTTGCTTATCGGATAAAGGTTATGTTTTAATTAAGGGCAGAAAGTGTAAAATCATCGGGAATGTTTGCATGGATCTGACTATAGTTGATATTTCGGGAATTGATAATGTCGAAGTGGGTGACATTGTAACGATCATTAACGGTGAAATTACGGCAGAAGATCTTGCAAAACAGTGTGACACGATAAACTATGAGATTATTACGAGAATAGGAGAAAGGGTTTCGAGAATATATTATGAAAACGGTAAACCAATCAAAATCAGGACTATTGCAAGCAGGAAAATTCACAAGAAATTGTAGGAGGAAGTATGGAAAACAAAAGCAATAAATTTTACGAAATGGTTCTTTTTTTATCGACTATAGCATTTCAATCTATGGGAGTTTTGGAAAACCCGATAACTAAAAAGGCGGAAACACATCTCGATGTGGCACAACAAATGATAGATTATCTTGATATGTTGAAAGAAAAGACGTATAATAATTTAGACGGCAAAGAATTAGATGCACTTAATCAAACAATATACGAGCTGAAGGTTGATTTCTTAAGGGT
The DNA here is from genome assembly GCA_011682715.1 of Pseudomonadota bacterium. GTDB lineage: Bacteria > Hydrothermota > 32-111 > QNBC01 > QNBC01 > QNBC01. The sequence goes on along the minus strand of JAACEC010000042.1, from coordinate 4,293 downwards.
ACAGAATGAACAGAAAGAAAAAGGAGAAGTTAAAAAGAACGAATCGAAAGAGAAGGAAATGAATAAGAAGAAAAAGGGAACAAAATCCCGTAATAAAGGTAAAAAGGAGGAATAATATGAGAAAGCTCCTGTCTGTTTTATTGATTTTTATATTTGTATTTTCAATTACCAGCGGCAAAACACACACAGTTAAAAAGGGCGATACCCTTTGGGATATTGCAGGTTATTATTTAAACAATCCGTTTTTATGGCCGGAAGTTTATGAGTTGAATAAGGATAAAATCGAGAATCCTCATTGGATATATCCCGGACAGGTTTTTGAACTTCCCATACCCGGTGAAGATAACACGGCTACTCAGGGGGAGAATACCAATGTTGCCGTTCCGGAAAAGAGAATAAAAAACAATTTCCAAAAGATAAAATTAACAGAATTAAATAAGAGATACAGAGGCAAGGAACTAAGTATTGCATGGCTAAAAGCTCAAAAGATGATTCAGAAAAGTGATTATCTTGAGCTATTTCATATCCCTAACAACGTCTCGTATAATGGGTTGTATTACGGCGGATTTGTAACAAATAAGAACATCGAGAAAGGTCGTATAATCGGGATAGTCGGCGACAAGGGAATGGAAGAAGGAGCAATAAAATTTGATAAAGTAAAGATCGATCTTGGAAAATCAAAAGTGAAGAAAGGGGATAAATTTACAGTATTTACTTATGGAAAATCCGTGAGTAACGGTGCAAAAGCAGGCAGGATAATTAATATTTTGGGAACTTTGAAAGTTGATGAAACTTTTGACACATATTCGGTTTGTACTGTAACAGCAAATAGAGAGATTATAAAAAGCGGTTTATTAGTAACAAATTTGTGGACTCCTCCCTTTATCCCGGACTTTGATTTTGTAAAAGCTAAAAATAAGATCTATGCAAAAATACTAGCGTACAGGGATAATCAAGATGTAGTAAAGGATTATAATATAGCTTATGTTGACAAAGGGAAAAATGAAGGCTTTGCGCAAGGGGATAAGTTTAATATCGTAGATAAAAAGGGGAATGCTCATGGCGAGTTTCAGCTGTTATGGGTCGGAGATAATTTTTCATCCGGTTATATTACAAGAACAGGTGATATGAATTTGAAAAATTATAAGAAGATAGAATTAGCGATGAAATCATTGCCGAAAGGGGAGCAGCAGATAATAAAGAAAATCCCGGTAAAGAAGGTAAGTAAAGAGGAAGTGATACAGGAGGAGACACCAAAAGTTGAGGAAAAGACAGCGCCGGTTATAAATGAAGAACCGCAAAAACCGGAAACTACAAGTGTAATTGAAGAAACACCTTCTAAAACAACGGTTGAGGAACAACCTGTCATAGTAGGCGATACGGTGAAATCGGATTCCAATGCTACGGTTATTATGGAAAGACCTGTAACTACGGATACAACCGCACCAGTTATAGAGGAACAAGCTCCTGCTGATACTGATACCACAACGGTAATAGAGGAACAGACTCCTGCTGATACAACCGCACCAGTTATAGAGGGGCAAGCTCCTACGGATACAACTACACATGTTATAGAAGAACAAACTCCTGCTGATACTGATACCACAACGGTAATAGAGGAACAGACTCCTGCTGATACAACCGCACCTGTTATAGAGGAACAAACTCCTGCTGATACCGATACAACAACAGTGATAGAGGAGGGGGACTAATTGTCAAAGTTATCTATTGGCGATATTTACAATAAAGTGCATGAGGGCAAAAAAATTGCCCTCATGACGGCTTATGATTACCCCGTTGCGAAATTAGAGGATATGGCAGGAATTGATATGATATTGGTGGGGGATTCCATAAATACTACCGTTTTCGGAAGAGATGATACGCTAAGTGTAACCATGGATGATATGGTACATCATGCGGAAGCGGTTTCGAGGGCTTGTGAAAGGGCGATTGTAGTAGGTGATATGCCTTTTATGACGTATCAGACTTCCGTAAGAGATGCGATTGTAAATGCAGGGCGATTTATCAGTGAAGCAAAATGCGATGCTATAAAATTGGAGGGTGGTAGAAATTATATCGCTCAGATTAAGGGAATTATCAATGCCGGAATTCCCGTGATGGGGCACATAGGATTGTTACCTCAGTCGTATCATAAGTATGGGGGATACAAAGTGCAGGGGAAAAAGGCGGAAGTGGCTTTGGAAATCATAAAAGATGCCATAGCCGTTGAAAAGGCAGGAGTTTTTGCCATAATAGTAGAATCCGTTCCCGAAAACGTAACGTCTTTGATGAAAAAATATGTGAGTATTCCCGTTTTTGGTATAGGAGCTGGGAGTAAATGCAACGGTCAAATTATTGTTGTTAATGATATTCTCGGTCTGAATTTCGGAAAAACACCGAAGTTTGTTAAAGTGTTCAAGGATCTGAAACCGATAATTTCGGAGGCGATTTCAGATTATATAAGTGAAGTCAGTTCGGCTGAATATCCAACTCACGAGTACGAATATCATATGAACGATACTGAGAAAAAGAGATTAGAAGAATTGTTGAAAAAATTTACTCTATAATACAAATTGCTATTGCGTTTGTTTTGTCGTGGGATATGGAAAGGTTAAGTGAGTCATTTGTTTTGGATTTAGGTTTATAGGAAGGTTTATTGTTTTTATCATGAATTATTTCGATTTCGTTGAATTCGAGTTTCTTTTCCCCGTACGCTTTTATAAAAGATTCTTTTGCAGCAAACATTCCGGCAAAGGATTCTGCATTATTTCTTTTCTTGGCGTATTCTATTTCGTTCTTCGTAAAGATACGTTTAAGAAATTTATCTCCGTATTTCTCAATAAGATTGTCGAAGCGTTTAATTTCAATTATATCAACACCTACACCTTTAATCATGGTTTTATAATATGCAATTGAGGATATTTGTCAAGCATGGAAAAGAAAGAGATACTTAACAGACTTTTGGAAATAGCGGAGAAGCTTGATATAAAGGTTATCCATGAGAATAAGCTTATCGTGAACGGAACATGTAAATCGTATGGGAAGGACTATATCATTTTAAATAAAAAATTGACTGTCGACGATAAAATCGCCGTATGTATCGAGTGCCTGAGAAACAGATCTCTGGACGGCATGTATGTTTTGCCGGAGATAAGGGAGATTCTTTTGAATGATTGATCTCAGGATTTATTGGGCATTAACAACAAGTTTGTTGTCCATTTTGAATATTACCCTCATTACTCCATCCGTCAGGTTGAAAAAATTACAGTACGGTTTTGTATTTATTAATTTGACAATATTTGTATGGAACTTTGGTTATTTTTTGCTGAATTTGTACAAACTCCAGTGTTTTTTGAGAATAATTTATGTGGGAGATGCATTCATAGGACCTGCCATGATTTTTTTTACAGCGGTTTATATGCGGGTGGACGAGAATAAGTGGTTAAAAAAGTACATTATAGGAACATTTGTTCTATCCATAGTTCTTTCTGTTTTGGTTTACTCCGGGTTCGGAGCGTATTATTCCTTCAAAAGGTTCTTTATCATAGTTACTTTTGCGGAAATGATATCGGCAATTTTAATAATATTGAAGTGGTTTTCACGGGGGAACAACTCTGAGAGGAAGAGCAATTTGACCCTGCTTGCCATTATATACCTTATCGGGATAATGGGAGGGATAACCGATTTTTTACCCCACAATTTTGGTATTAAAATATTTTCAGTAGGGAATATTGCGGCGGCAATAATGACACTTTCGTTTATGTTCGTTATTGCAAAAGACACCATTCTGCCGAAAAAAGAGTATATAGCCAACATAGTTACATACATACTCACTTTTCTCTTGATATCCGCATTATTTACCATTATTGTTTTCAGTATGAAAAACCGATCGGACAATTTTATGCTCCTGAGCATCTTTCTTGCATCATTTATAACGGTTATAATGATTCCAATAATAAATAAATTGGAAACGGAAATCGTTGATAAGTACTTGGTGAAGGAAAAAACCCAATTGCAGAAATTTTTGAAAGATATAGGAAATTACCTCATTGCAGGGATTGATGAAACCGATATTATAGGTTATTCCATATTTACTCTGAAGGATTTGTTCCCGAAAAATGAGTTTTGTTTTGTCCGGTTTATGGGTGATTTCGGATATATAAAGATTTATTCAACTGCAGTAAAGGGATCACAGGATATATATAAAATTACAGACATTAATTCGTTAGAAGCGGTTATCAAAAAGATGACGGATAATGAGGGCATTTATGTGGAAGAAATGCAAGGCAGCGA
>JAACEC010000041.1 GCA_011682715.1 Pseudomonadota bacterium | reverse complement strand
CATTGCATTATGTCTTTGACGCCCCTGAGGATAAAATAATCTTTGATGTGGGACACCAATCCTATACTCATAAAATAATAACGGGCAGAAGGGAAGCCTTTAAAAATCTAAGAAAATACAAAGGATTAAGTGGATTTACAAACCGTAATGAGAGTGATTATGATCCCTTCGGAGCAGGACATGTCGGAACTGCCATATCATCGGCTCTAGGTTTCGCTATTTCCAGGGACCTAAAGGGAGAAAAAAACAAAGTAATAGCTGTTGTGGGTGACGGAGGTTTAACGGCAGGGATAAGCTATGAGGGGTTGAATAATGCCGGGTTTTTGAATAGAGACTTTGTTGTCGTACTTAATGATAATGAAATGTCCATTGATAAAAATATCGGCGGAATAGCAAAATATCTTGCGAGAATAACGGCTTCCAGCGAGTACTATTCCGTCAAAAGCGGGATTTGGAATTTTGTGGATAAAATAACAAATCATAATGAAAAAGTTATAAAATTTATGAAAAGGGCAAAGGAGAGCGCGAAAAGACTCTTTGTAGAGGCTCATACGATATTTTTCGAAGAGTTTGGGTTTCACTACATGGGACCTTATAACGGACATAAATTGGGAGAATTAATAGAAGTGTTCAAGTTTGTGAAAAATCTTAATGAACCGGTATTCGTGCATGTTATAACGGAAAAGGGGAAGGGGTATAAAAAAGCGGAGGAGGACCCCACCCGTTTTCACGGGCTCGGACCGTTTAACATAGAGAGTGGAAAGGTCGATAAACCGGAGAACAGCAGGCCCAAATACACCTCGATTTTTTCTGATAAAATGGTGGATATAGGAGAGAAACATACCGATGTCATTGCGATTACGGCTGCTATGCCGCAGGGAACGGGACTGGTTAAATTTCGAGAGCGTTTCGCTGACAGATTTTTCGATGTAGGGATTGCCGAACAGCATGCCGTAACTTTTGCAGGTGGCCTTGCAGCAGGTGGTATGCATCCTTTTGTGGCGATCTATTCAACCTTTTTAGAGCTTACGATTCGATTATTCACGATATCGCTTTGCAGAATTTACCGGTTGTATTTTGTATCGATAGAGCCGGAGTAGTCGGAGCCGACGGCCCCACGCATCACGGGACATTCGACATCGCATATTTGAGAACCATACCGAATATGGTTCTTATGGCTCCGAAAGACGCAGAAGAATTTGAGGAGATGTTAGAATTTGCAGCAGCATACCGTGAAGGTCCCATTGCAATCAGATATCCTCGGGATACGATACCCGAATCGTTCGGGAAAAATAATAAAATCGAAATGGGAAAGGCGGAATGGACTAAAAGGGAGAAAAGCGATACCGTTGTACTTGCCCTCGGAACGGGAAATGTTATTGCGAGGGAGTTAAGAGGGAAAAAGAAAGTGGAATTCGATATGGTTAATTTGCGTTTTGCAAAGCCCGTCGATAAAGAACTTATCGAGAGTGTAGCAAAAAAATATAAGAATATAATCGTTGCCGAAGAGGGGAGCATTATGGGAGGCGTAGGAGAAGAAATTTTGAGAGATCTGTTTGAAGTCGGATTTAGAGGAAGATTTGCGATAATGGGATTTGACGATGTGTTCATTACGTTCGGAGATAGGAAAATTTTGCTTGACATTTCCGGATTTTCATCGAATAAATTATTGAATGTAATAAACGAATTGAGAGGTAAAATATGATACAGTTAATTAAGAAGATTTTCGGCTCAAAAAACGATAAGGAATTAAAGCGATATTGGAAAGTTGTTCCCCTTATCAATGAGGAATACGAGGAGTTGAAAAATCTCAGTGATGACGAATTGAAACATAAAACGGTTGAGTTTAAGGAAAGACTGAAAAATGGCGAAACGCTCGACGATTTAATGGTTGAAGCTTTTGCCGTTGTTAAAGATACATGCAGAAGATTGATGGGGAAGAAATGGACTGTTATGGGGCATGAGACGGAGTGGAATATGATTCCTTTCGATGTTCAGTTGATAGGTGCCATGGTCTTGCACGAGGGGAAGATAGCTGAAATGGCTACCGGAGAAGGTAAGACCCTTGTGGCGACCATGCCCCTCTATCTGAATGCACTTAGTGGTAAAGGTGCACACCTCGTTACTGTTAACGACTATCTCGCTCAGAGAGACAGCGAATGGATGGGGGAAATTTACAAATTTCTCGGACTTACCGTAGGTGTGATTAAAGGCGGTGTGAGCCCCGATGAAAGGAAAGAGATGTACACGCGAGATATAACTTACGGTACAAATAATGAGTTATTATCTCAGGGACAACATGGTTATAGAGCCGGAGCAGAAGGTACAACGCGGGTTCAATTATGCAATAGTTGATGAGGTGGATTCCGTTTTGATCGATGAGGCGAGAACCCCGCTTATCATATCCGGTCCCGTGGAGGTTTCCCTTCAGCAGTACAAGGAATTGAAACCTCTCGTGAGCCGCGTTGTAAAATTGCAGAACAGATATGTAAATGGACTGATAACGGAAGCTATGAAAGATCTGGAAGAAGGAAACGAACGGGAAGCGGCTGGTAAACTTTTACTTGCACAGAGAGGAGCGCCAAAAAACAAACGATTGCTGAAATTGTACAGAGAAAAAGGAATAAAAGTACTTGTTGAGAATTTGGAGAATGAGCTTATCAGGGATAAAAATCTGCCGCAATTCGACGAACAGCTTTACTATGTGATAGACGAAAAGGGCAATACCGTTTCCATTACAGACAAAGGCAGAGAGGAAATGTCAAAGAACAATCCCTCGTTTTTTACCGTACCCGATCTCAGTGAAAAATTCCAGAAGATCGATGAGGACGAGAAATTATCCTCGAGGGAAAAGGCCGTGTCCAAGGATGCCATTCAGAGAGACTATGCCGAGAAGAACGAAAAGATACACAACATCCATCAATTGCTGAAAGCTTATTCGCTGTTCGAAAGGGATTCCGAGTATATCGTGAAAGACGGAAAGGTGATCATAGTGGATGAGTTTACCGGAAGAATTATGCCGGGAAGGCGTTTTTCCGAAGGAATTCACGAAGCTATCGAAGCGAAAGAAGGGGTTAAAATTGAGCAGGAAACACAGACCCTCGCAACGATCACATTACAGAATTTCTTCAGGATGTATGATAAATTGGCGGGTATGACCGGAACGGCGGAGACAGAGGCGGCGGAATTCTGGGAAATTTATAAACTTGATGTTATCGTTGTACCCACAAACAGACCCGTTATAAGAGACGATTCAAGCGATATGATTTACAGAACGAGAATAGAAAAATACAGAGCCATAATAGAGGAAATAAAAAGACAACATGAGAAAGGAAGACCGGTGCTTGTGGGTACGATCACAGTGGAGGTTTCCGAGCAACTTTCGCGAATGCTGAAGAGAGCGGGAATTTCACATTCCGTTTTGAATGCGAAGTACCATCAAAAAGAAGCGGAGATAATCTCCCATGCAGGAGGAAAGGGAAATGTGACAATCTCCACCAACATGGCAGGCAGAGGTACCGATATTAAACTCGGAGAAGGAGTTAAGGAACTCGAGGGATTGCATGTCATAGGAACAGAGAGACATGAATCGAGAAGGATTGACAGACAGCTAAGGGGTAGAAGCGGAAGGCAGGGAGACCCCGGTTCTTCGATATTCTTTATTTCCCTTGAAGATGACCTTATGAGGCTTTTTGCTTCCGACAGAATTGCAAGTGCCATGGACAGAATCGGTGTAAAGGAGAATGAAGCGATCACGCACCCCTTAATTACGAAAGCTATTGAGAATGCACAGAAGAGAGTCGAGCGATACAATTTTGATATCAGAAAACGTTTGATCGATTACGATGATGTGATGAATAAACAGAGGGAAGCGATTTACGCTATGCGTGATGAGGTGCTGTACAATAAAAATCCCGATGAATTTATACTTGGAAAAATTGAAAACGTTCTCAACGATATGATTGAGAAATATACGGAGAATAGGAAATATCCGGAAGATTGGGATTGGGATAATCTTATAGTTAACTATATAAACGATTTTCTCGATGATCCGCAGATAACAGAGAAAGACAAAGCCAATTTCACAAAAGAAAGTTTGTTTGATTATCTTTTTAATAGAGCAAAGGAGAATCTCGGGCTAAAGAGGGAAGAATTCGGCGAGATGTACGAAAAAGTTATGAAATTTGTTGTACTCCAAACAATCGATTTGAAATGGAGAGACCACCTTTACGAACTGGATGCGTTAAAAGAGGGAATAGGGCTCAGAGGCTACGCTCAAAGAGATCCCCTTGTTGAGTACAAAAAGGAATCGTATATGATGTTTGAGAACATGGTAATAAACATGGATGAAGAGATAGTGGCGAAGATGTTCAGGGTGCAAATTAGAAGAGAACCGCAGAATAAGCCGGAGCATAAAAAAGTGAAAGAGAGGAAGAAAATCAAAAGGGCTTGACAAAAAGATTGTAAAATAATACTATAAAATAAGAAGGTTTTTATGGCAAATATATTGATAATCGATGATGATAGGTTTTTACTTGATATACTCTCTTTCACCCTTAAGAAAGCAGGGTATGATATCCTTACGGCAATGGACGGTAACGAGGCTTTGCAAGTTATTGAAAGCGAAACACCGGATCTTGTGATTAGTGATATTATGATGCCCAATATGGATGGATACACAATGCTTGAGAAGATAAGGAATAATCCGAAAACCGTATCAACAAAGGTCATCTTTCTAAGTGCTAAAGGGAATCCCAAAGATATTGAAAAGGGATATAACCTCGGTGTCAATGCTTACATAACAAAACCTTTCAACCTTCAAGAACTTCTAGAGAAGATAGAAAATCAACTCAAAAGCTAAGAGGGAAATATTAACGAGGATCTTTTTGAAAGACTAAAAAGATTAATTGATTTAACAAGAAACGATAGAGAGCAAGGTCGTGATGTTTCCGATTCCATTAGGAAAATCCTTAACATTTCCAAAGAACTCACAAAATCCGAATGTATTCTTATCTTTTTACTTGAAAGTAACGGTTTTGCCGTTAAATATGGTGTCGGGAAGAAGGCGGATGAGCTGATTGATGTCGTTCTTAACCCCGGGAAAGGGATACCGGGATGGGTAATGTTACGCAATCAAACTGTAAATCAGATTAATGTTTCAAGAGATATAAGATTCGATTTTGACAACAAGATATCTCTTACGATTTTACCCGATTCCGTGTTAGCCGTTCCTATAAAACGTGGAGATATAGCAGGTGGAGCGGTTGTATTTTACAATAAATCGTTACACAGAAAGTATATGAAATCGGACGAAGAAGTTGCAAATTTAATTGCGGATATTTTTAAATCCGAAGAATCGGAAATTAACATTGAGGAAAATATTATAAATGAAGCGGCTTCCATAAATGATATGGAAGTTAAATCGGAAGAGGAAACAACCGTGAAGGAGAAAATACCCACCGTGACTCCTGTTGGAGAAGAGAACATAGAACGTGAGACGGAAGCTGTTGTGAAAGAGGAGAAGGCAATTGTTTCGGGGAAAGCCACGGATATTTATAAAATTGCATTGGAATCTATTTCCTTACCCATTGTTTTAATAGATAAGGATTTAAAGATTCTTTTTATTAATGGAGCTTTTTCCGATGCATTTAATTTAACGAAGGACAATATTATCTTAAAAGATATAACAAAAGTTATGGATTTTCGAACGGAGAATAATGATAATTTGTGGGAGAAGATAAAAATCGATTTTTTCAACAACTCACAAGATTTGGGAATGAATAAGGTAACAATTGTTGTTAAAGAAAACGAATCCAATATAAAAAAGTATAATGTTATATCCAATTATATCAAATTTGATGATCATATTATGGGGAAATCCATAGAATTTATTCCTGTTCCTACGGAAGAAGAATTACAGGCAAAAGAGGAGGAGTTTATACAAAATGTTTCCCATGAATTAAGAACGCCACTCAGTGCCATTTTGGGAAGCATACAGATTTTAATGTCATCAATCGGTGATGAATCCGCGTTGGGAGAAACCGAAAAACGGTTCTTATCCATTATAAATGAGGAAGGAGAGAAGTTTTCCAAGGTTATTGAAAATATCATCGGTATGAATATGAGTTCCAGCGGAGAGGTCGGGACGATAAAGAAAGAGGAAGTGGATCTGGTCGAAATAATCAGTGATGCCGTGAAACAGTATGAAGAAAAAGCGAAGAAGAAAAATATTACCATTGTTGTTGATCTCAGTGATAAGTTGGGTTCCATTAAAGGGGATAAAATGGCGCTCTTCTATGTCTTTAGCCAGTTGACCGATAACGCAGTAAAATTCAATAAGGAAAACGGGGAAGTGAAGGTATCGAGTCCGGGTTTGATTATCTTTGATAATATTTGGCAGGCGCAGGTTACCGTCAGGGATACCGGTATTGGGATAAGTAAGGAGGATATACCTTACATTTTCGACAAATTTTTCAGGGTGGAGAATAAAGTGCATACGGAAGCGGGAACGGGACTTGGATTATCTACCGTAAAAGATATTATAACAAACCACGGTGGAATGATTACATGCAAGAGTGAACCGGGGGAATGGACAGAGTTTACCGTAATGATTCCAGCCGAATCCATGCTATAGATATTCTTCCGAATCTACATAAATTCTAAATTCTCTTTTTCTTTGAATTGGTTTTAAAAATATAAAATCGGACAATTTCTTTGTCTTGATGACTATTGTACAGTTTGATTTTGACACTTTTGTCGAATTGTTTTCATATTTTGCTAATTTTTTGTAAAGTTGATCAGGGAAGGAATTGTTCCCCGATATTTTAATGGAGATTGTGTGAAAATAAGGTGGCAAAGAGAACTCTTTCCGTAAATTTAATGTGTATGATATATACTTTTCCGTTTTACCGGATGTTAAATAGGGGATAAAATCGTAGTAGATGGGAGATTGTACCATCATTTTTCCCCCGGGGTCTAAAAATGATTTCAGATATTCAGCAATTCGCACGAAATGCCATTCGCTTTTAATTACGTATTCGTTTAGGATATTCTCTATTGAAGGGATAATTATTGTGTGAAATTTGTTGGGATAAAGATCTCTGAATATAAAGGAAGTGGTTATAATGAGATTGTACCGGCTAATTTCCTTAATATTTAGCGGTGCACTTGCTGAAATCGTTTTAATGTTGTTACTGCCGAACTCCTTTCGCAATTGTGAGGCGAGTTTTTCTATACCTGTTCCGGAAAAATTGAGATTGTTCGAACCGCAGTTCATACATTTTTTTATAGTAAAATATTTCTTACATTTTTGGCAGTAGTAGAGGTTATTTTTGCCTGTAAAAGTGAGTGGGGTATTACAAGCGGGACAGCTGACAATTGTGTTGCAATTGTTGCATTTTACAAACGGGTAGTAACCAAGTTGATTGTATATCACTAAAGTTCGTTTCCCTCTTTCCATGTCGGATTTTATCTCCGATACTATCTGTTTTGTGAGAATGTCGTAAGGATTTTTACTCTTCAGAAAATAAAATGCAGATTCGGAGGAACCGCTTTCTATGAATCTTGTTCTTCCACTATTGATTGAAGGGATCAGGTTTATAGAAGGGGTTTTCCCTATGATGTAGAGAGGGACGGAATATTCGTTTGCATAAATTCCTGCTACGATTTCGGTATTGTAGAAGGGCATGCTGTCATAGTGGAAATGATGAGGAGATTCGGGCATAAGAAATATCAGAGAGCCCGGATTCTCGTAAGGAAGAAAAAGGGCATCCCCTGTCCCTACGATTATTTCCGGATTTCCAGCAATGATGTTATGAAATGATATGTTTTTCTCTTTGTCGGACAGTGCCGAGGAATAGAAACAGATTTTATTCCCGTAAACGGATTTCAAAAAATCAACGAGGAACTGATGGGAAAGGAGTTGAGGGATGATTATCAAAGTTTTTCTGCCTTTATTCAAATTATTGAGAATAATTTTATTGATATAATCATATATGGTAGGTGATCTCTGGATAAAAACTGTTCCCATTTTGTAAATCGGGGAATTGCTTTCGGGAAGAGAAGAAAAATCTGTGTATTCTGTTTTCATCGTATCATTACGGCAGGGGAGCAATGTTTTTATTTCCCTTATGAGTCTGTGTGCAATCATCCTGAGAATGGTAGGACGGGTTGTATGCGAAAGCAGTTCCTTCCTATCGATTCTTTTACCGATTAATGCTAAAATCTCTTTTTCTCTTTTTGATGCACCCTCATTTGATATTTTGTTATATTCGATTCGATAATTGGGACCTGATAAAGGAATCAATTTTGTACAGAATTTCCCGATGTTTTGCAAAAAGTAATCAGATGTCTTTTTAATCACACCGAATGAATTTTCATTCAGCACCTTAATTTCATATTTTATGTTTAGGATTTCTTTCAGCTTTTCCATTTTGGTTTTAGAACCGATTCGAACTACTATTCCGGTGATTTTATTGCTTCCCAGGGGAACAGTAACAATATGCCCGGTTCCTATTTTCCCTGCGAACTTACCCGGAATCGCATACGTAAATAGCTGATCAACATTGCCGTTTACGAGAACATCGCATGTTTTCATGAAAAGATTATATTCTTTAAACCGCTCATCGTCAACATAATGAAAAGGGGGAGTAGGCACGGCATGCCGTGCCCCTACCAAACACGTGCGCCAACACATTAATAATCGAACAATTCGGTAAACCGACACATGGATCAATTCCAACAATTATCCGGTCATATAAATCGGCGGTAACACGGCATATTAACCAAAAACAAAATATTTCCGGCGGCACATTTGGCAACGTAATTATTATGAACATGTTATTCGAAATGAGAAAGAATTGAACGGAATTAGGGAATACATTATAAATAACCCGAATAATTGGATGTCAGATGAGAATTTTCATAGATAATATCGTAGGGGCGAATAAACATTCGCCCTTATATTGGGCAATAATCATTCGCCCATATGATATATGCAAAAATTTCATAGATTATTTGACTTTATTTTGTAATTCTGGTATTATTTACTAAATAAAAGGAAGGAGTCATAATGAGTAAGTTAGAATTTATTAAAGGAGTTTATCCGTTTATCAAAGAACAGATAGATCGCCTGAATACAAAGTTCTATAACAGTTATTTTCTATTCGAAAACGAAACGGGGCTCGATGTGATTAAGCAGGGACGGCAGGAGCATATAAGTGAGCATCCGTCCGTTTTGGGAGGTGTATTTTCCGTATACAACGGCAAATATTTTGTTGAATATTCCATTTCCGATATAGATAAAGATACTATCGCAAAGGTCGTTGACAATATGCTGGCAAATATACCGGTATTTAATATGGGATATCGTGTTCCGGAAGAGAAATTGGGAGAAAAATATTTTAAGACCGAGCAAGAAATCCCTCTCGATTCCGTTAAACTTGAAGACAAAATTGATAAGATAAGAACTCAGAACGAATATATATCCCAAAAAGACGAGAGGATAAAAAATGTAATTAACGTATACAAAGAGAACTTTATATTCAAATCGTTTATTTCCGCAAACAGTTTTTTAACCCAGGACATTACAAGATTGGATAGATTTATCCAGATCATAGTTAGTGACGGCAAATCGGTTAAATACAACTATGACGGCATATCGAAACAGGGGGGATAATGCAGACCTTCCCGATGACATGGTTGACAATACGATAGCAGACGCCATAAAACTACTCAATGCGGGACAGATTAATTCCGGATTTTATGATATCGTCGCATCTCCCGAGGTTGCAGGATTAATAGCTCATGAAGCCTTCGGACATGGTATGGAGATGGATATGTTTCTAAAAGAAAGAGCAATGGGGGCACACTATCTTGGCCAACAGATTGCAAGTCCGCTTGTCACAATGTACGATTCAGCGACTGAACAAGGGGAGTCGGGTAGTTTTTTCTTCGATGATGAAGGAATGCCGGCTACAAGCACGAAGATCATAGATAAGGGTATTCTTGTGAGGGGAATGACGGATCTAAATGCGGCAATGCGATTAAATGTGGAGAGGAGTTCCAACGGGAGAAGAGAATCTTATAAGAGAAAACCTTATGCGAGAATGACAAATACATTTTTTGCTCCCGGAGAATCCACGAAGGAAGAAATGATTAAATCCGTAGACGATGGTATCTATCTTATAAAGGGTGGCAGTGGCATGGAAGATCCAAAGAATTGGGGTATTCAAATTGAATGTCTTATCGGTGAAGAGATTAAAAATGGTGAGCTTACCGGAAAAATATTTTCTCCGATTTTCATAACAGGATATGTCCCCGATCTTCTGAAATCCATTTCAATGGTGGGGAATGATCTTGAAATTAGCGGTCTCGGATATTGCGGGAAAGGGCACAAGGAATGGGTGAAGGTATCTTCCGGCGGTCCGCATATAAAATTCAAAACGAGATTGGGATAAGGAGTGATTATTATGATAGATAAGATAAAAGAATCGCTTAACAAAAATAATGAAATATATGCATGGGAGATTAAATCCGTTGAGAGTAGATCCAACCAGCTGTTTCTTATAAAAAATTACATAGAGCAACTGCGTGATGTTGATACAATGTCCTATTTTGTTAAAATTTATAATTTACATGAGGTAAATGGGGAAAAGCAATTGGGGCTTTCACTTATAAACATACAACACAACGAAGAAAATATCGATGCGAGAATAGAGGCAGCTGTTAAGATTGCAAAGTATTCGAATAATATACCGTGGGA
>JAACEC010000040.1 GCA_011682715.1 Pseudomonadota bacterium | reverse complement strand
TCTTTTTGTGACGGGGATAAAGGAAAACCACCTAACATAATATCCTCCTTTAAGTTACACTATTTAGTATAATACGATGATTTATTCATTGCAAGTGCCCAATTTGTTATTGATTGACAAGTTGGAAAATGAGATTCCGAAATAAATGCGGAATGTAAATTTATTCCACTTCCTTCCCATATCATTTCTGCTTTCTTTCTCCTAAAGAATGTCATATTATTCCTATTTTACAATACACTATAACGATAGGAGAAAAACACCCCACCTGCGCTAAAGCTTTGGCAAGCAGGCTAAGCAATCTCCCCATCGTAATAACTCAAAGGGAAAAGTGAGAAATGAAGAGTGATTTAATCCTCAATTCTTCATCTCTCCTCTCATTGAAAGTAATCTGCCCCAAAAGAAATATAATATTTTGATGAGTGGTAAATATGCCTATACCAAGTACGTCAGACACGACCCCTCACTTATTTCATTGACTTTAAATAAAATTCATGATATAGAATCTAAAAAGGAGATTTTAATGAAAGGCAAATTGATTTCGTCTATTACGGTATTTATAATGGTATTGATCCTTATTCTTCAGAATACCAGTATAATTCACGTAAATATCTACTTTTGGGATATCTATGTATCGGGATCGATCTTTTATCTGATTGTTTTCCTAATTGGAATGGCAATAGGACTGACTATTCATCTATTTTTTATTAGTAGAAAGAAAAAGTAACCCCTAAATCAGCAATGCAATTGAACAATTCTTTAATATCCCGTATGTCCGAATCCCCCGTCTCCTCTCTCCGTGTCACTCAGTTCTTTCGATTCGACAATTTCCGCTTTATATACCTTCGATAGAACAAGTTGAGCTATTCTATCCCCCTTTTTTATTTTGTAATCTCCCGATGAAAAGTTGAATAAAATAACCTTTACCTCCCCTCTATAATCGGCATCAACAGTTCCCGGGGAATTGAGCACTCCTATCCCATGTTTTAGCGCCAGACCACTT
Organism: Pseudomonadota bacterium; assembly: GCA_011682715.1. Classification (GTDB taxonomy): domain Bacteria; phylum Hydrothermota; class 32-111; order QNBC01; family QNBC01; genus QNBC01. The sequence goes on along the minus strand of JAACEC010000040.1, from coordinate 6,468 downwards.
CGTGGTCTCACCTGTATTTCATATCCGGGAGGGATTTCCACCGCAATCCCCGTTGATACAGCACTAATCCCTCCCTTTTTTATAACAATATCCTCTGATGAACAGATGTCCATTCCGGAAGAGTGCTCCGTTTTATATTCAGGCAACGAAATCCCGTTTTTGAGTATATTTATCTTTATTTTAACCATATCAATGCTTGTGAAATAGCTTTCCTAAATCGCCTCCTGTCCAAACATCATTTTCATTACTGTAAAAGACAGTTCTCAAAATCGCATTTTTAATACCCTCTTCTTTCTCCCATTTACCCTGATCGAAATGATATATCGTGGAGATAAGTCCAGACCCCAATCCCCCTACAACATAACCGGTATTAACATCGTTTTTGTAAACGGCATACAACGGGATATCCAGATCTTCCATACTTTGATCTTCTACAAAAGCTCCTCCGTCATAATAATAAATTTTGTTTTTGTTTCCGACAATATACCCTGTCGATCTATTCAGGAAAAATATGTCATTTAGTTTTTCTCCGCTCCCCAAAGTAATTGTGCTCCAGCTACCGTTACTGTACTTCATAAGAACTGACCCGGAATCTTTTACCGCTATAAAATATGCCGTTTCCCCGGATAATGCTCCTACCTTAAAGGGATGTGGATCCCATGAATTTGCCAGATATTTCGTAGCCCAATATGAACCGTTAAAGTAGTAAATAACATTCTCACCACAAGCCCATATACTATTAGCATCAACACCATCTATCCCCGTTAGTTTTCCAAGAGTATCTCTCATTACAATAGTGGCACTACCGGAAGTGTCAATTTTCATTACAATAGAGTTTCTATCCTTACCTCCGCAGATGTAAACCGCATTCCCCAAAAGATCCATATCGTAAAGAGGAAGATTTAATGTGTCCGGATTCGCTATCTTATTCCATTCCCCGCTCTCATAAGCAAATATTTCACCGCCATCAGTGATGAGATAGCCGTTTCCGTTACCGGTGAACAGGATCTTTTCAATTGTATGTGTTGTGCCAATTTCAACCTCTTCCCATGAAGGGGAATGAAAAATCGAACAACCTGAAACAAACAGCAAAATCACCGACATAGAAAGCAGATATTTCAACATTTTCATTTATGCCTCCTTTAAATAGTTATCGAGTTTAATAAACGCTTTGTCTAATTTTTCAGAATTATCCCTAAAATCGTCTTTTAATATTCTGTATTGATTTAACAGATCCTTTTGCTCGAAGAAAATAGGAAGTCGTAACATATCAATTGCACTTCCAATATCTTCATTCATTGATTCAGACTTTTCTTGAAATTCCTTATCTATCGAATGAAACTCCTTCTCGGATAAGCCGAATCGTTTAACGATACTTTCAAGATATTTCCTTTTACTGACATTCATGCCACCTATCGACATAAGGTTATATATTAATCGAAATTTGACATATCGATTTTCTCCGCTTATATTTCTTGATATGGACACCATTTTTATATTCTCATTATTTATGTGCCTGTCAAATGATTTCAAAAGTGACAATTGTTGCTCTTCCGGGATTCCGCTTATAATATTATTTCTCACATATTCCCTCTTGCTGAACATAAATCTGTCATCCAAACTCGAAGCTTTTGCCGCCCAAAAAACCATCTCTTTCAACGCTTCTAACTCCCCGCTTCCGCTGTCTGCATGAAGGGAATCAAATAGATGCCCCACTATACCGCCTATTATGGCTCCGGGTAATCCGCCGAAAAGCAAACCGGTACCTGCTCCGAAAATTTTACCTTTAATCCTCACTATCCTTTACCAAATCCGAAAATTGAACGACTTCGATATCCCCCTCTTTTAGCATCTCCTTTGAAAGTTCATCCGGATATCCCTCTTTGTATACAATCCGTTTTATCCCCGCATTGATAAGCATTTTTGTGCATATCACACAAGGGTGATTCGTAACATAAATTGTACCTCCGTCGATACTTATACCCATCTTCGCTGCCTGAACTATGGCATTTTGTTCCGCATGAACGGCTCGCGATAACTCCTGTCTTTGCCCCGAAGGAATATGTAATCTGTCCCTGATACATCCGCCCAACTCATCACAATGTTTAAAACCTTCCGGGGGACCGTTATACCCTGTAGTTAGGATTCTCTTGTTCTTTACGATAACCGCACCGACTTTTCGCCTGAGACAGGTACTCCTTTCTTTTACCAATTCCGTAATCTGCATAAAATATTCGTCCCAACTCGGTCTTTCCATAATCACTTCCCGTTAAACATATTGTACATTTTTTTGAGTTTATCGTATTCTTCTTTGAAAACTTTATACTTCGAATCTTCGTAAAGGCATAAAATGATTTTTTCAAGCGATGTATTTGCGTTCTTGCAAAACGGAATTATCACCTTAAACATATTTTCGACACATCTTTTCACTGGATAACGAAAAATACCGGTGCTAATGGCAGGTATAGCTATGGATTTAAACCCACGTTCATTTGATATCCTCAAAATATTTCTCATTGCCTCTTTGAATTTTTCATCTTCATCCCCTTCCCCCATTGTAGGACCTACGACATGAATAATATATTTTGAAGGCAATCTCCCCGCTACTGTTAATACCGCTTCTCCGACGTTTATGGGAGATAATTTATCGCTCTCTTTCTGAATTGTATAGCCGCCTCGTCGCACGATTTGTCCTGCCAATCCGCCACCGTGCTGAAGGTATTTATTGGCGGGGTTTACAATTGCATCTACTTCAAGACTCATTATATCCCCTTTCATAATCTCGATATTAGTGTTTCCGACCTTCATATAACCTCCTAAAAACAGGGTAAAACAGATATATCAATAAAATTAAAAGCAAAAATTCCGGAAAATAAAACCCATATTTATTATAAAACGTTTTCTCATTAAGTACATCAATTTTAACACATAATGCCGCTTTTGTAAATATTTCCGTTCCATGTTCGAGCCTGCCCCACTGGTCTATTTTCCCCGAGATTCCGGTGTTGGCACATCTGACTATCGTTCTTCTGTTTTCTATTGCTCTTATGGGTAGAAATGATGTATGCATATAGGAAAAGAATGTTTTACCGAACCAGGCATCTTCCGTTATGTTTACAAGGAATTGAGCTCCTCTCTTAACAAATTCTCTGGATAAATTTTCAAACATCGATTCAAAACATATGATAACTGAAAATTTAACCTCTCCATCGGAGAAAACCGTATATTCCGGCCCCACAGAGTAATCCCCTTCACCGAGATCAATTTTTTTCATAAATGCAAACTTATCGGCATAGGGCATGCGTTCCACAAAAGGAACCGGAAGCATCTTTCTATATATTTTCGTTGAGTCTCCGGGGTAAAGCATCATCGCTCCGTTGTAGTATTTCATCGGTCCCTTTTCGGAAAAATCAACCACAGGCGTTCCTGTTAAAACTGGTATTCCCGTAGAATCAACAAATTCGAAAAGTTTTTTCATTATATCGGTTCTATAATTCAAATAAACCGGACTCGCAGTTTCAGGCCACACGATTAAACTCAGCCCGGAATCGGCAATCGTACTTGACATCTCTTCAAGACGATGAAATCGTTCAGCAATATAAGCCGGCCGATGCTTTATATACGGCGAAATATTTGGTTGAATAATACCTACATTTACTGTACTTGTTCCCTTATTAAGATTAATGCTTAAAAATCCGTACAGAACTATGGTTACTATAACAATCGCTAAGGAGTATACAAATCCCGATTTTCTCGTTTTCAAGAATTTGTAGATCAGATAATTTACAAATAAAATCACAAATGTAATACCGTAAACACCAATTAAGTCGGCATATTGTATAAAAAAGGGAGATTGCGACTGTGTCAGAGGAATAATTCCCCACTGGAAACCAAATGACGGTCCCAACCCTCGCCAAAATTCTGTGAGGGGAAAAATTATTATAAATGGCCAAATTGTTCGATACTTTCTCTTTATAAGACCGAAAATCGCAAAACCTATCCCGTATTGAAGAGCGACAAACACAACAAGGAGAAATACCCCCAAACGGATAATAGATATGTTAACACCTTCTATTTTGAGAAGAAACATCCAATACAGTAAAAATATGAACAGAACCAAACCAAACGTAAAACCAATGAGAAAAAAATCTCTCGTCGATTCGGATTTATCTAAAGCATAAAATACGGGGACAAAAATAAAATAAGGAATTAAAATTTTCAAAAGAGAAGGGACAGGAAAAAAACAAATAGCAAGAACTGCTGCAGAAATTGCAGTCAAAATAAAACTGTTTTTTAAATATTTCATTCCTTAATCTTCACGATTCTTCCGTTAATTTGAAGCTTATTCTCAATGAGTAATTTTATGGCATCGGGATATGCTTTGTGTTCCTCTGTTAGAATTCTGTCCGCCAATGTCTCTTCGGTATCATCGACAAATACTGGAACCGTCCTTTGAATCACTATAGACCCCGTATCTACACCCGCATCAACAAAATGAACGGTACATCCAGAAACTTTTACTCCGTATTCTATTGCCTGCCTCTGTGCGTGTAAACCTTTGAATGAGGGTAAAAGACTAGGGTGTATGTTCAAAACGGAATCAACCGAATCTATTATTCGTTTATCCAATATTCGCATAAATCCAGCTAGAAAAATGTAATCAGCATTATATTTTTTTATAACTTCCGTATATCTTTTTACCCCCTTCTCATCAAACCTAGCCTTCATTTCGCCCGGGGAAATATAAACGGAGTCAATCCCCATCTCCCTTGCCTTGAATATTCCCGGGGCATTCGCATTGTCACTCACTACTTTAACTATATCAAGGCTTTTGATATAACCTTTCTTTACAGCTCTAATTATAGCCAACATATTGGAGCCTCTGCCGGAAATAAAAATAATAGCTTTTTTCGTAACTCACCACCTATTCAATACATCAATTAGTCTTTTAATTTCCTTATCGTTCCCCAAGAAATGTGCAAGTCCTATAAAAATTAACGAATCATTAAATTTTACACCTCTTTCATTCATGGGTAAATCGTTTTCAAAATAGTTCAGCGGTTTGATTCCGTTATCTTCCAGATAAGAAAACAGGCTTGTCTTATCCCTTACAAAAATAATCAATGCGGAATATACGAATTTTTTACAATACAATATTTTAAAATGTCGATTTTTTATATTCTTATTTACTTCTCCGCCGGTTTTGTTAAAATTGGCAATTAGCGATTTCATATCAATTTTTCGTATTCTTTTCTCCAGAAATTTTCCTAATCGAGGAGAATCGGAACTTTTTACACGTTCAATATGCTCATCTATTAAATCGAGAACCCCCTCATTGTTCCGTATAAAACTATAAAAACTGCTACTGATACGGAATGAAAAAGATTCTTTTGTCCTTGGCAATTTTTCATAATATTTACTGTCCACATTATCGTTTGTTTCCACATAAACACCCAAAGGAGATCTGTAAAACACGTTTAGATTACCGATTCTTATAATGTTTTTCACATACTCATCGTCTTTTTCGAAAACGTAAGAATTTTCTTTTATCACCAACCCGCAATCATTTACAATTTCCGGAATATTTTCCTCTCTGCACGGATTAATGTCACGCAAAACAAGTAGCGAGTTCTTATCAATCAATTCCTTTATGTTCTCATAATCGGGAGAATAATCTTTAAAATTATAGTAATACAATCCGGTAAAGGAATTCGAAAAAATATTATTCTCACTATGTCCTATTACCGACGGTAATATAACTTTTTTATAATTATTTTTCAAATTATGTAAAATATAAGTTATGGCATGGTATTTGTTCGTAAAAAGTAAATTGTTCGGTTTTTCCATTATTCCCAGATTACTGCATCAGGTCAGCACCACATTTTTCACAGAACCAACTATCAGGTTTGTTTTTATACCCACATTTGGGACAGACAATATATTTCTCCTCAGGATTTTCCTCGGGATTTTCCTCAGGATTAACCGTAATAACCTTATCATGCTCGATAAAGCTGTCGCTTTTTTCTTCCGTACCTTCGGTTTCCTCTTTCTTTTTAGGTGCCTTTTCTTTCTGTTTTTTTTCTTTTTGAGGATTCTCTTCGGCAACCCCCTTCAATTCATCTATAAGCTCTCCCACTTCGTTTTCATTAAAGAAATTCTCAAAAGATTCACCCTCTTCTGGTTTCCCTTTTTCCTCTTCCTTTTCCTCATTAGCTACCGGTTTTTCTTCTTTTTGACTTTCGGTAGTTCCACTGCCGGCAGTGGCTGGTTCTTCCGTTGATTCTTCAAGGTTTGTACCGAATATATCTTCAAGTGTTTCATCGAGATTTGCCTGCAACTCTCCAATCATAGCCTCTTCTTTCTGCTCACCCGCCTTTTCGACTTTTTCTTCTTTAGGCTTTTCCGGCTCTTGCGTCTTTTCGGTTATAACAGGCTGTTCTACCTCTTCTTCCTGTTTTTCAATAACTT
>JAACEC010000039.1 GCA_011682715.1 Pseudomonadota bacterium | reverse complement strand
CAAGAGCTTTTTTACATTTAATGTGCAACTTTACCGCCCGTTTATAAATTTATTTAATAAATTAAACTTCGTTTTCTTCCATGATATACCCTTTTGGTGGAATTTTACCAATTTCATAATAAATTTGACAAATACTATTCTTCTCTTTTTTCTTCTCAAACACTTTGCAGACAGAGAAAAATCTTTCTGGATATCTCTTCTCTTTCTCACAAGCTTCTCTCATACAGAAGCCGTTGTTTGGATGTCAGGAAGAACGAGCCTTTTAATCACCACAGTATTTTTGGGGTCCGCTCTGTATTTTGTAAAATTTATTGAATCGGAAAAACGATCTCTTTATATTGCATCACTGATAATCTTCTTTCTCGGGTTTTTTATCAAAGAGAATATATTTGTTTTCCCTTTTCTAATCTTACTATACCTATATATAAAGAAAGTCGGCTTTAAATATTCCATTCCCTATTTTATAATACTTTTATTTTTCCTCGCAATTCGCACTCCATTCGTTCTGAAGTTACAATCCTCTACGATTGCTATCAAACCAGGTTTAAATCTCATAAAAAATACAATTTATCTGCTTTCCGCTCCTTTTATTCCGTTAAATTATGCTCATATTGAGAATCAATTTTCCATTTTAAATGTTTTAGAAATTATAAAACATAATCCTCAAATATTATCTTTACTGCTCGTTCCAATATTTTACATATTTACATTTATCCGTGATAAAAAGAATTTTCTAATTATTTTTACAGTAACGATTATATTGTCTCTACCTGTTTTATTTCTACCGGGATCCGGCGAACGTTACCTCTATCTTCCCTCGATAGCTATTTTATCACTCCTTGGTTTTACCATTCTTTCATTTAAAAATTCCATACGATACCCGTTAATCCTTTCATTAATAATTTTCTTCTCGATTGTCACGATTAAAACGACTGACAAATGGAATAAAGCTTCATATGTTTCTAAGGATATAACTGAGCAAACAATGACTATTTCAAAGCAATTCAACAATAAGCGTAATGTCTTCTTTATGAACCTACCCGATTCATACGACGGAGCGTATGTGTTCAGAAACGGTATTGATGTTGTTATGAAATATATTGCTCATTCCAATGTCAAGGTAGATAAAATAAGGACTCAAAATTCACAAATCGTCGTATATTCAAACGGAATACTGAAACTACTACACTAATTACTCTCTTTTAATCTTCTTATTCTCTTTATTAACGAAGGATGCGTATAGTAAAACCACTCATAGATAGGATGCGGCTCAATAACGGAAAGTTCATTCACTACAAACTTCTTAAAAGCGGAAATCAAACCTTCTCCGCTCCCCAATAGTTTTTTTGAATATGCATCCGCCTGATACTCGTATCTTCTTGATAAGGCAGAATTAAAAGGTTGAACAAAGTATCCCACTACATAGAAAAACAGTATCATTAAGAGGAATAATCCCGCGTAGAAATTCTTATCTATTCCCATGGAAGTGTATATAGATTGTGTAGACAACAGCCAGGCTACCGTTAAAAAGAATAAAAATATCTCGACAACTACCAAAAGGTAAAATTTCAAAATATGTTTATGAACACCATGACCGATTTCATGTCCGAGAACGGCTAAAATTTCGTCATCGCTGTAATTTCCATTCAGCAAGTTATCAAACAGAATGACACTTCTGCTATTCCCAAATCCGCTGAACATGGCATTTGCATGTTTTGATTTTTTACTTTCATCTGCCACATATACCCCTCTTACCTTAAAACCCGCTTTCTCCACAAGCTCTACGATTTTCCCCTTCAGATTTTCATCCTCTATAGGTTTCAATTTGTAGAATATCGGCATTAATAATACGGGCACCAAGTACATAAAAATAAAGGCAAGTGATGAAGCAAATAAAGTTCCCCATAAAACAAATGGCCAGGAAAATTGAAAATCATTATTTACAAATTTCAAGATTGGAATAAGTACTATCCCATAGATAACCATCCCCAAAAGAAGCCCTTTAATTTGATCGATGATCCAGCCGCCGAGTGAATAGCCGTTGAATTCGTACTTTTGCTCTATCCCGAAATTGAAGTAATAATCCATAGGAAGCATCAAAATCATATCAACAATAAGAGTTATCCAGAAAAACAGAACTCCCTTTACAATATAGATTACTCCCAGCGAATCAATCCAATTAAAGTAAATTTTAAAAAGAGGAGTAAACAGAAATATCATTATAATCGCCGTTTCTATTATCTCTCTTGATAGATTAAATTTCACCTTTACGGCATTATAATCACCGATTTTCCTGATTTTGTTCTCATCAACAACACCTTTGAATTCTTCGGGAATATCTCTGTTTTTTCTTAAAAAATCATAATTAAGAAAATCAATAAAGCTCTTTACTACTATTTTTATTCCGAACAGCGTTATAAAAACAATTTTAAATATCATTATACGCCCCTAATTTTTATATCCCATCTCATAGAGAATAAACGCATACTCCCGAGCTATTTCCTTATACCAATCGTACCTACCCGAAGAACCCCTGCATCAAGATTTATTTTAAGTAATAGAGGATTGCTATCGGTTTTTGTGGCTCTTAACTTCGCCACCCATTTTGCAGGTTCCCAGTAACCCACTCGAGTGTCATTCAGGCTTCCCTCAACCAACATTGCGGGATAATTTTGCGCCCTGATATTATTATATGGAGAATATGAACGAATATAATCGAAATATTTTCTTTTATGCGGATTGCCCCACTCCTCGTACTCTCCTACAGTTAGCGGAAGTGAAGGATCCAACATCGTATTTAGAACATCCACAAACGGGACATCCATTACGGCTACCTTAAAAAGATCGGGCCGCATATTTAAAACAGCGCCGATAAGCATTCCGCCGGCACTTCCTCCCATAATCGCGAGTTTATCGGGACGCGTATATTTTTCGGATATTAAATACTTTGCACACGCTATAAAATCTGTAAATGTATTCTTCTTGTGCAGCAACTTCCCGTCATCGTACCACTCCTCTCCCATTTCTCCTCCGCCCCTGACATGAGCTATGGCATAAACGAAACCTCTGTCGAGAAGACTCAATCTACTCACCGAAAAATAAGGATCAGTGCTCGACCCGTATGCACCGTATCCATACAACAAAAGAGGATTGTTTCCATCCCTCTTTATCCCCTTTTTATACACGATAGAAATCGGAATTAATGTTCCGTCTTTTGCTTTTGCGAATAGTCGCTTTGCTTCATAGAAATTTTTATTGTAGTTCTTTACTTCATACTGCTTTCTCATTATTAGTTTTCTTGTTTCCATATTAAAATCGTATACGGTACTGGGAGAAATGAGAGAGGTATATGTGAATCTCAACATATTTGTATCGAATATTCTGTTATTCCCCATCCAAAAGGAGTAATCTTCTTCCGGGAAATGAACATAATAATCCGAACTGTCTGCAAAATCGATAACTCTTATCTTCTCCAATCCGTTTTCGCGTTCGATTAAAACGAGATAATCCTTGAACGTATCAAAATCTTCTATTTTAATATTTTTTCTCCCGGGAATTAAAACACGCCAATTCTTTTTCCCGGGGTCATTTACAGGTGCTGTCATCAGTTCGAAATTTTTAGCATCTTTATTGGTTCTTATGTAAAACTCATTTCCTCGGCTGCTTATATAGTATTCAACGCCCTCTGCACGAGGTGCAATTAGTTTTAATTTGCTTTCAGGTGCATTTGTATTAAGATAACGTATCTCGGATGTTGTAGAACTCCCCGTACCAAGGATTATAAATTTCTTATCCCTTGTTTTGGTAACCCACACCCAATACCGCGAATCATCCTCCTGAAAAAGTTTTTCATCTTTCTCTTGCTGACTTCCTATTTCATGTCTAAAAACCCTATATGTTCTATTTGTGCTGTCATTTGTATCGTAGAATATTGTATTATTGTCGTTCGCCCAAACGGCATCGGAAACATCATAGATTCTATCGGATAATAACTTTCCCATACTCAAGTTTTTTATGAATAGCGTATATCTTTCCGAGCCATTTGTATCAACTGCATAGGCGAGTAAATTTCCATTGGGACTTATACTGAGAATTTTTAAATTATAAAATTGATGTCCATGAGAAAGTTTGTTCTGGTCCAAAATAATTGCTTCTTCCGATTTCAAACTACCCTTTTTCCTGCAAAATATCGGATACTGCTCTCCTTTAACATACTTTTTGTAATAGTAATAATCACCCTCTCTATATGGTACGGTTAAATCCGTTTGTTTGATTCTTCCGATTACCTCTTTATATATCTTTTTTTCAATCTTTTTGGCAGGTTTTAGCATCTCCTCGGCGTATCTATTCTCCGATTTGAGATATTTTATAACATTGGAATCATCTTTATCCCTCAACCAGTAATAATTATCTTTCAATGTGTAACCGTTAATTTTCATTATATGAAGCTTTTTAGGAGCAATTGGCGGCTGCAAAGCATAAAGGGATATCGAAAGAATGAGCATAAAAGAAAACAAAATTGTTTTTTTCATAATTACCTCCTATTTCCTGTATATATACTTAAACACTTTGACCTTTCCCATGGTTATCAAACCTTCGTTTTCCATAAAGGGTATTATAAAGTTTTGAATATTTTTGTCAATGAATTCTTACTCGCTGTTTAGGACTTCTTTTAAAGCTGATGAGAGTTCTTCCATTTGAAAAGGTTTCAAAACCGCATTTTTGAATCCGTACTTTTTATACTTGCTTATTATTACATCCGTTGAATAACCGCTTACAACAATCCCCTTTACCATAGGATCCAGTTCCAGAAGTTTTTTTATAGTCTCCCTACCCCCCATACCACCTGGTATTGTTAAATCCAGTAGAACAACATCAAATTTCATGTTTTTATCCATTGCATCTTTATATTTCTTAATCGCTTCATTACCATCCGCTGCAAAATCAACTTCATATCCCATAATGTTTAACATCTCACCGACAACATCCCGTATCATTTTCTCATCATCCATAACAAGTATTCTTGCTTTTATTTTTATATTTTTATTGATCACAGTCTCTTTCTTACCTATCCTCTCGCTGCTTGCAGGAAGATATATGGTAAATTGGGAACCCTTTCCTACTTCGGATTCAACTTTTATGAGTCCCCCATGATTCTTTACTATAGAATGTGCCGTCGCTAATCCTAAGCCACTCCCCATTCGCTTTGTAGTGAAATACGGATCGAAAATATTATCTAAAACATCTTTAGGAATCCCCTTTCCCTCGTCAATAATATCAATTTTTATATATTTTCCCAGAGGAAGTTGCGGAACCTCATCTTCGGTTAATATCACATTATTCGCTTTTACTGTAATGTTTCCGCCTTCGGGCATCGACTGTTCCGCATTGATCAACAAATTGCTTACCACATTCTTTATCTGCCCTTTATCGACAACTGCATCCCACAAATTTTCGTCTATTTCAACTTTTGCATTCGATTTACTTCCGCTCAAAACAAAAGATACAGTGTCTTTGATTAAGTCACTAATAAAGGTTATCTCCTTCAAATTCGTATCACCTTTTGCAAATGTTAAAAGTTGCATTGTTAAGTTTTTTGCATCAATAGTAGCATCTTTCATTTTATCAAGCAATTGCTTCATATCTCCGTTCGTTTTTTCCTTCATTTCAGCAATCTCGATATTCCCGAGTATAGCTGTAAGATAATTGTTAAAATCGTGGGCGATCCCTCCTGCCAAAACTCCAAGAGACTCTAAATTTTTTGCCCTTATTAATGTGTTCTCCATCTTATGAAGATATGTAACATCATTTAAAACAATGACCACTCCTTTAACATCACTACTTTTGGCAAATATCGGAGAAATATTTATTTTGAACATATATTCCCGATTGTCCTTTCTAATAATATTAACATCGTTTTTAACATTTACAACTTCTCTATTTCTTATAGCCTTATCAAATGAATTTATAATTTCTTTCTTCTCATCCGTATTCGGTATTTTCAACACCTCTGCAAAATATACTCCTTTTATGTTTTTAGAATCGATTCCTAAGTGGATTTCGGCAATACGGTTGAGCATATCTATCTTTCCCTCTATATCTGTTACAATAATAGTTTCCCCTATACTTCTCAATATAGTTCGCAATCGTTCCCTCTCATCCTTAATCTGTTCTATTAGCCTTACTCTTTCCCTTAAATCTATTAATAGTATTATTGCTCCTTGAATCTCGGATTTAATAATTACGGGAGATACTGTTATTAAAACATCAATCAGTGTTCCGTCTTTACTTCTTCTTTTTGCTTCAAATAATAACTTTCGCTTTTCCGATAATTTTTTTCTTATATTCTTGATATAAGTATCTTTTCCCTCATTGGTCATTACTTCAGTATAATTTTTCCCCAAAACTTCACTTTTGCTATAACCGAATAATTCTGTGAAACTATTGTTTATATCTACAAAATTACCTTCATTGTCAGTAATTACAACAGCTTCGTTAAGGCTTTCAAAAAGACTTTTAAAATATGCCCTTTTGTATTCCAATGAGGTCATTTCGGTTGTATCAAAACAAATTCCGTTAACAAATTTCTCCCCTGTTTTTTTATCTTTAATTATCTTTACATTTTCCGATAACCATTTAATCTTTCCGTTATTCGTTACAATCCTATAATCCATATTAATTTCTTTCTCATGATTTTCCAGTTCGTAAAAGGCTTTAACCACCATCTCAAGATCTTCCGGATAAATTAATTTTTCCCAAAATCTTGTATCCTGCGTTCTAAAATTTTCTTTTTCATATCCTGTAATCCTGACCACACTGTCAGAACAGTTCCAATCTACAATCTCCCCGTTGCTGTCTATACGTCCCCACCAAATATAACCTTTTATGGTTTCTAAAACATTTTCCATTTCTTCTTTATAGTTATGCAATCCATTCAAACTCTTTCTCAAATCAATTGTTCTCTCCCTGAGGCTTTTCTGTAACCTAAAATTCCAGAACCATATAGAAAAAACGATTATCAAAAGTATTAAAACAATATAAACAAGTACAGGAGCATATTTCTGTATTAACGATTCTTTATATCCGTTAAGAGGCATGCCGAACCATTTAAGGGTCAATCTGTTTATTGTATTTTTTTGCTCTGCTAATTTCACACATTTATTCAATATATTCAATAATACGGTATCTCCCTTCCTCACTGCAAGACAGCTATTTGCCATATACAAAGGTTCTCCGACTCTTTTTATTTTCTTTCTGACTTTTAATTTATACGCATAGTACATGATCACGGGATCATCGCCAACTACTGCATCAGCTTTGCCCTTTATCAATTTTTCAATAGCCGATTCAAAATCAGCAGTCTCAATAATCTTGCACTTTATTCCCTTTTTACCCAAAAAACCGATTGCAAAATCACCTTTTTGAATTGCCACCATTTTCCCGTTTAAATCGTTTAACGAATGGATATCCGTTCGTTCCGTAGGAACAAAGATATAGGTTTTAACTTTATACAACGGTTCTGTGAAATCGAATAAACTATCTCTTGCTTTACTATAAAATAGGTCACACATTACATCGTTTTTGCCGGCAAGAACACTTTTCATAGCACTGTGAAAATCACTATGGTTAAATTCCATCTTCAAACCCAATTCAACCGCTGCCCATCTTAATATATCAGGTGTAATTCCATCTATTTCTCCATTCGGTTCTACAAAATAAAACGGGGGATACTTTGTATCGCCGATTATGTTGATAGTCCCATTTTTATCCCAATAATCTCTTTCCGTACGAGATAAAAGATCTCTGGGAAATAATCTTATTGAGATAAATAAAACAAATATAAAAAAATAAATGATATAAATTTTAATCTTTTTCATATTATTATTATTATAAATCAATATTAAAAATTTGTCAAAAGTTTACGAGAAGCGTTAGAAAAGTGGTTAATAAGTTCATATCTATCTGATTTAGGTTATTTTATCTACTTGATTAAATTTAAAATATTGTTTATTATTTTTTTACCGAGGATGTATGAAGAGCTTTGAAACTTTGATAAAAACCATTGAAAATAGGTCCCAGAAAAAAAAGGGATAAGGGGTTTAATGCATTTTATAAGCAACCTGCTGCATGATAACATTCCATATTTCGATTGGGTCGGATTTTACCTTTTAGAGAATGGGAAACTCCACTTGGGCCCCTTTGTCGGAAAACCCACCGAGCATACGGAAATTGCCATAGGTGAAGGTATTTGTAGAATATCCGCTGAAACATTACGCCCTGTTTTGGTATCTGACGTAACAAACAAAACTAACTATCTCGCCTGCAGTGCGGAAACACGCTCGGAGACCGTCGTCCCCATACTAATTGATGGTAAATTTTGGGGAGAAATCGATATTGATAGTGATACTACGGATGCATTCTCCGAGAGAGACAAACAATTTCTTGAAAGAATTTCGCATATAATCGTAAATTTTTTAAAACATAACTAAAGGAGATTCTATGAGACATTACAAATTGATCTTATACCTGATCTTTTTCTCGTTTATTTTTCTCCTTGGCATTTCGGATTTGTACGGTGATATTACAATCAAAGCTGTGGACACGCCAAATGACAATGGATCCTCGATCACGGTCAAATGGGATTATACCGGTATCTGTAATGCATTTGAGCTGTTCCGCAAATCCGCAGGCGATACAACATGGCAAATGATAAAAACGCTACCTCAATCAAAACGGGGATTTGTCGATCAAAATGTTACAAGGAGCATCCAATATCAATATGGCATAAGAATCAAAACGGATACGATTTTATCGGAAATGGTTACTTCAAACCCCGTTTCCGCAAAAGCACAATTCTTTGATGCCGGAAAAACACTTATTTTGGTACTCATACTCGGTTACTTTGTCATACTTTTGTACTTCATCAGAGCGGCAAAGAAGGGCAAATCACTTTTTATCCGAAAAATCGCCGGACTCGATGCCCTTGACGAAGCGGTGGGAAGAGCTACGGAAATGGGGAAACCGATTCTCTTTGTTCCCGGAATCTCCTCTATGAGTGACATAGCAACAATTGCCGCAGTTAATATACTGGGACCCGTTGCAAAGAAAGTCGCCGAATACGGGACCAATCTTCTTGTCCCTAACAGAGACCCCATCGTTGCTTCGGTAACTCAGGAGGTAGTCAAAGAATCTTATCTTGAAGCGGGGAGGCCTGATCTCTTCAACCCCAATAAGGTTTGGTTTGTAACGGACAGCCAATTTGCATATGCAGCTGCAGTACAGGGAATAATGGTAAGGGAAAAACCGGCAACGATACTCCTTCTCGGTATGTTCTATGCTGAATCACTTCTACTGGCAGAAACGGGTAATTCTACAGGTGCCATTCAAATTGCAGGAACCGATGCCGTAGATCAGCTCCCGTTTTTCATCACCTCATGTGATTACACGATTATGGGAGAAGAACTCTATGCAGCAGGTGCATACCTTTCCAAGGAACCCACTCTTTTAAGTAGTATAAAGGCGCAAGATTACGGTAAACTTGTAATTTTTGCCACACTTTTACTCGGTTTGATTTTGGGATTACTTAAATCCAACTGGTTAATCAACATTCTTACGGTGAGGTAGAAAATGAAGAGAAGACTTCCATTAATTATAGTAATGTTAACGGGAATCGGAATGATAATTCAGTATTTTATACCGCATCCCGTTTCAAAAGTGATTTACAAGCAATCCATCGATTGGGTCATCATAATAAGTGCATTTTACCTCGTCCTCGGTGTGGGCGGTGTATTTATCATAAACTATCAAAAAATCAAGAGAAGAAAAGAGGGATGGTGGCTATCTGTAATTACTTTGAGTGCTCTTATTATCACGGCACTTATAGGTATATTCGGCGGGATCAATAACGGTTCGCTTTTCATGAACATATTTATGTACATTCAATTACCAATGCAAGCTGCTATGTTTTCATTACTCGCTTTTTACATTGCGTCTGCGGCTTTTCGTTCCTTTAGAGCCAGAACTCCCGAAGCTACCGTTCTTTTGATTACCGCTACAATCGTTATGCTCGGGAGAGTACCCGTAGGTTCTCTCATTTACAAAGGTTTGCCCGGCATAACGGAATGGATTTTATCCACGATAAGTCTTGCCGCTCAAAGGGGAATCCTTCTCGGCGTAGGTTTAGGCTCTATAGCCACTTCAATGAAAATCATACTCGGTATAGAACG
>JAACEC010000038.1 GCA_011682715.1 Pseudomonadota bacterium | reverse complement strand
GAAACATTTACCGGGCACTATATAAAATTTCTCAATAAAATCCCCGATACAACATTTGCAGGCAATATGGTAGATATTTTCGGACAAATTCTCTATGACAGTCTGAATTTATCGAGAATAGAGGTATTCTACGATTCCATACCGGATTCTTTAAAGGAGAAGGATAGCGGTTTCTTTTATGATAGTAGAGATAGTTATAGTTATTCCGGAAATGTGGACTTTTACTTAAAAACCGGCGAACCTCAAATCAATCTTTCCAATTATCATAACACTATCGATACGACAGGGAATCAATTCTACGGCTCTATCTATACAAACAGAAAAGGATATTACACAATCGTCCCGATTTTATCAGACGGTTCAAATCTTTTCGAGGGAGCAAATAAAACGTTCTTTGCAAAATAGAATTAATAATGTAGAAACGCAAGATTTTACGTCTCTACCGTATATTTATTACGTATTGTATTAATTTTAATATTTATTATTCAGCAATCCCCACTCTGCGGTTACGATATCTTCTACCGTCTGTTGAATCGGATGAAACCGGGCATAGGTTTACAACACCATAAGCCTTTGATTGATTGGCATCTACTCCGTATTTGCTTACCAATTAGTTCATAACAACTTTTCCCCCTGTTTTCCGATAAAGTCATATTTGATGCAAAATCTCCCACATTGTCAGTATGCCCTACAATGCAATATTTTTCAATGCAAGTGAAGATTCGTCAGTTATTTTTGCATTCCCTATTTCAAAGGGAATACCATTAAGAACTATATGTCCTTTTTTGTTTATCTTTTCAGTTAAAAGTTTTTAAGAGACAAATTATCCTTGTTTTTCCATTTTAGAAGATTTATCCAATGTCCCCGAGCAATGGATAATAAAAGCCCAAAAACTATGTTTGAAGGAATGAATCTATAGATAATTCACATATTTTTTAATCACATATGGAGAGGTCATGGCTGAGAGTAAGGCTCCGTAATTGAGATCGAAATCAACCTCGCTTCCTACTTTTAAGTCTATCTGCTTTGCATTAACTACGATATGGTCACTGCTCGCTCCGAGGATGTCAATATCCGATCTGGGTGTTAGCCCGGAAACTAAAACATCCTGTAATCCAACTCCAAGTATAGCTCTTCTTATTTGTCCATGATCTTTAAATTCGGGAATATTCCCAAATGCGTCTTGAAAAACTTCACCATAGGGTACAGATGGCTTTATTTTCGATTCAATGACCTCTGCAACCAAAGCAAATGCATTTGTGAATAACCTCGGGATAGGGTTCCTATAGAGGGTTTCACGCCCCAAATAGATCGATTCGCCTATTCTTAAGTTATTGATCCTGCCAATATCTTCTGTAGACATGAACCAGTTATAATTGGCTGAGTTCCCGCCTGAAACAAATTCCAATGTCAGATCAAACCTCTCTTCAACATCTCTAGCAAGTGAGGACAAATGTCCCATCTTCTCATCATCCGGTTTGATCCCTCCAAAACAGGCTAAATTTGTTCCTATGCCTGCAAGCTCAATCCCTTTTAACTCTATCACCTCTTTAACAGTATCTTCTAAATCCGAAGGCATTAATCCCTCTCTTAGATCCCCCAACTCCACCATTAAAACGATTTTATGTGTGGTGTTATTTTTTACGGCAAACTCTGAGAGTTTTTTAATTACTGAAAGCTCTGAATTAAAGCTGATATCTGTGTATCTTACCACTGACTCAATTTGGCTTGGGATAGGCGTTCTCAATAGGACAAACGAGGCCTGTACGCCTGCCTCATACATCCTCCTGATATTGACCATCCTTGAATCGGCAAGAGTATTTATTCCACTTTTTATCAAGACATCAGCGATTTCAGGATCCCCGCAAACCACCTTTGTGACACCAATTACACCAATGCCTTTTGAACCGTATAGTTCCTTCAACTTTTTGGCGTTATGTGCGATTTTTGCAAAGTCTATCTCTATTCTGGGTGTTTTCATATCAATCACAATTTTTTTAGCAATTCCGGAAATACTTTGAATATCCTTTTGACAAGCTTTTCACATCCATACTTTAGAGTATCCGTCGTTGGTAGTTGGAACTTATTTTCATACTCGGTTATGGTTTCTTCGAGCTCTTCACCCGTCATATCTTCATGGTTGAGTGTGATGGCAATTACCTTTGAGCCTGAAAAAACCTCTATTAGCTCTATCTCACTTTCTAGGGTTGGCATTGGTATATAGGGAAAATCTCCGATGTTCTTTCTTTTCGGAGGGTGCTGAACTATGATTGCCCGTGGTCTCGCACCCCGTATAATGGCACATGAACTAAGGTATGCCGGATGGCTCAATGAGCCCTGTCCTTCAACTATGATTATGTCTGGATGCTCCGTATCATATGCCTCCATAACTGCGTTTTCTATCTCCCCAGTCATAAATTCCTCGATAATAGCATCTATTGCAACGCCATATTTTGCGCCTTGAATCAATCCTGTCTGGCCAGTTGCCACAAATGCTACGTTCAAACCTTCTTTTTTCAATGCTTCCGCAAGTAGTAAAGAAGTGGTTCTCTTTCCAACTGCGCTGTCTGTGCCAAGTATGGCCACTATTGGTATATTGACTTTAATAACGCGACCGGAGAAGAGATGAAGATCCTTTTTCGCCGGAGGCTTTCTAATATCGTACATCTTGACGCCATATTCCTTTGCCTTTTGTATAAACTCTTCATCCTCGGTAAAAAACTCTTGGAGGCCGTTCACTATATCCATTCCATTTTCTATAGCCTTGAGCACTATCTTCCGCTGTTCCTTCGTAAGAAACGCCTCAAGTGGTGCAACGCCATATATGAAATATTCCGGACGCTCCTTTAACCTCTCGATAGCGTCATCAAGGTCATGGAATATTGGTATCCCGTTTTTTATTCCATCGAGATATTCCCCAGCGTCCATACCAACTTTTGAGCTGTCAATAATACCGACAATTTCATACTTTTTAGAGTTCCTAACAAGTCCATTCGCGGTCTTTCCATCCATCTTCCCGAATTGATTGTCACAATATACTACTGCTTTCGCGTTCATATGCTATCTCCTAAATTAATTGATTTCTTATTACCCATTATTGAACACAGTAATTGGAAGGGTATATATTTATTTTACATAACATTAAGTATACGAATAGTAAGCGATTTCGAAGCACAATTCTTTCAATTTACAAGAATGTTGAAACGGGCTACTAGCCTGGATGTTACTGCTATTTCGCTTATTTTTTATATACATTGTTATGCACCGATTATTCCTTTTTCGTTATTTGATAATACGTTTCAAAATATATTTCCGGACTTTCCTTTACTAATTCTTGGATTTTTTTTGAACCATATTTTTCTTCAATTTTCAGTCCCATATAACAACCCACTATGTAAAAAAGTCTATCGCCGGAACATTGCCCTAACACATTTCCCAATATTTCATTTGTTAATTTTTTGTCACTATTTTCATCTAAATATTTAATGACTGAATTAAACTGAGTTATCTTTTTATTTAATACTGTTGTATCAAGTAAAACCTTATAGTCATAATCCGAAATTTCATTCATTTCTATTCGTTTATGATATGGTGTTAAAGTTGCCAATCCTTCGTTCATTGTCGCTGATGAAATAATTTCTTTCAAATCCTTTACAGTTTTGGCTTTAAAAATATCCGGTAATGGGTGATATTTTTCAAATCCTATATGAAAAAGTTCGTGAGCAATATATAGATTCAATTCATTATAGTTTTCTCTGAATTGTTTGTAATCTATATTCATACAAATTTTATTATCAAATGCAATTCCGTTATACCCACCTATTACAAAATAAATAGTTGCTTTTTGTTTATAATTATCAGGAAGATATTTTAAGCATAATTTCGCATATTTAGTAATGATTTCTTGCTCGTTTTCTTTTAAATATTTAATGATTTTAAGGTATTCATCTTTTCGTGCTTTTACATTAGAGAAATTAAATCCTTCATTTTGACCATTCAATGATTTTCGTAAATCTTCCTTTGTAATGGGATTGGAAGAATATTTTTTGCTATGAAGTAAAATATGTTGATAACCCGGATTGTTAACTATTTTTTCAACATTACCTTGATTATCTGTAAAATGTTCCAAAACTAATTCTGCTCCCGAATAATCAAAGGTAGTTTGCTCAAATAAATGTGAACTTTTAACAAACATAAAGGTTGCAAGTGTTGTAATTGTTTTCATTTAATTTCTCTTTTTTTATTGGCGACTAACGGTATACATACGAACAAGTTCACATAAACATCCCTATAACCCATCTTTCCCTTTTATTCTCTTCGTCCAATATATTATCATTCTCAGTATGGGCAAGGGGAATACGATATTTTTTTCCTTCTTCTCTAAAACTGTGCTAACTCCTTTATTTTGTATAAGCTATCTTTCTACATAACTGTTCCTATTATTAGTATTATGCCACAATCTAACAAAATATACAATGTCATTTATCTTTTTTTAAAATACTCCTTTCCCTCCTCTTAATTTATGATTCGTTTCTTTAATCCATCAACACTAACTTGAATTTATAGAGTCATTGGTGGCAGATATTCAATCTTGACAGATTCAACTACTTTTTATCTTTCTAATCTTTTCCCTCAATTTAGTGTCCTGGCATCTTCATGGCAATTCGGCAGCTTGCTTGCGATATTCCGGAAACTCCAATGTTAAAACGCCGACCGATTACTTTAATCATTTTCCCGGTATGTTTATGGAAAGGATAATTTTTTACCCCTCCGACCAATAACCGATCTTTTCTAAGAACGAATTTGTCTTTCGGTTGCGGATTCCGGATAAAAGAAAAACTTTTCTCCGTTCATTTGATTCCTAAAGATGTTTTTCCCTTCTAAATTTTATTTATGTTATCTTGTTATTTTCCCTTTTCTCCCTGTAATATTCTCCTACAGTCAAAATAATTATAGTTATTCCGGAAATGTGGATTTTTACTTGAAAACCAGCGAACCTCAAATCAATCTTTCCAATTATCATAACACTATCGATATGACGGGAAATCAATTTTATGGCTCTATCTATACAAAGAAAAGGGGATATTACACAATCGTCCCGATTTTATCAGACGGTTCAAATCTTTTTGAAGGAGCAAATATTTCTTTTTTTGCGAAATAAGGATAACAAAATAGGGGATGAAGAAATCCTCCATCCCCTAAATCTGGAATTCTCCTATTAAAGTCCTGTTCCTTTTTTGATATCTTTCATTGCCCCTTTCATATCTCCGAGTTCTTTTTTCACTATACCCCTGTTTGTATATGCATCGAGGTTATTGGGGTCGAGCTGTATGAGCTTATCAAAAATCGGCAATGCCTTTTTGTATTTTTTTGTATTAATGTAGCATATACCAAGATTCATCAAAGCATCTTTATCCTGATCATCGACTTTCAACACCTTCTGGAGATATGGAATAGCATCTTTATGTTTTTTCATTTTCATGTAGGTAAGTGCAACATTAAAATAAACATCTTTAGCGGCTTTCTCATCATTGTTTTTCTCGTAAATATCTATGGCTTTCTTATAACTGTTTATTGCCTCGTTTGATTTTTGCATCCCGAAATATGTTACACCCTCGAGATAATAAACCTTTGCCATATCAGGGCTTATCTTCTCTGCCTGTTTAAGATAGTTCAAGGCATCATTGTATTTTTCATTATTTATATAGTACTGCCCCAAATTAACATATGCCTGAAGATCGTTTTTACTTACACTAATGGCTTTCTTATATGCATCGACCATTTTTTTGTAATCTTTTTTCAAAGAATAGGCATATCCGAGAATATTGTATGATTGAACCGATTCAGGTTGAATTTCTATGGCTCTCTCCAATCTCTTTATCCCCATATTGATATCGTTATCCTTCGTAATTAATTGGACCGCTGCATCATGATAGTAAAGCCACCAGTTTCCTCTGTCCATATTAAGATCTTTCTCCGCACCTTCATTATCGATTTTCATTGCTTTGTCGAGGAAAATTGCGCAGGAATCGTACTTTTGCATATAAGCATACGTTTTTGCTGCCCAAAGGTATCCGCCGGCTTTTGCCGGTTCCGCCTGTATCTCCTGCTTAAATTGCTCCATTGCCTTAGGGAAATTTGATTGTTGCAAATAAACTTTACCTGCTGTCATATATGATGTTTCACAACCTGCAAATGATAAAATAATTACCGCAACAACAGCCAGCGCTAAAACTGTTCTTTTCATTATACCTCCTATTTTTTATAAAATGTTGAATCATGAATGATTTCTACTTTTGCCATTGTATCACCTTTAACAATGCTCTGTACCACATCCATTCCTTTAACGACCTGACCGAAAATTGTGTAATGGTTATCAAGATGTGGCTGTGGAGAAAGACAAATATAAAATTGACTGCCTGCACTATTCGGATCCTGAGATCTGGCCATTGCCACGGTACCGGTTAAATGATGAAGATCGTTAAATTCGGCTTTGAGAGAATATCCCGGTCCCCCCGTTCCCGTACCTGTGGGATCTCCTCCCTGCACTACGAAATTAGGAACGACTCTGTGAAAAGTTAAACCGTTGTAGAATCCTTTTTCGGTAAGATAAACAAAACTCTTGCACGTTAACGGTGCTTTATCGGGGTAGAGGATAAAATAGATTTCTCCGCCGTTTTTCATTGTAATTTTTACAACTTCATCGCCTGTCAGCTGTGTTTTTCCAGCTTCCTCAAGTGAATATTTGGGTTTCGTGTTTTCGTTTCTCACTTTCTTTTCTCCCTTATTTTTATTACAAGATACAAGCATAACTGCAGCAATGAGAAAAATGAACAATCTTTTATACATTCAATCCTCCTTATAGATTTTCCTTATAATGTCCTTCCGATTTTTCCAATCGGGTAATGTCTTTACAAACAATTCCAAAAAAACCGGTTTCCCATGCATTTTTTCTATTTTCTCCCTGGCAATCCGTCCTATATCCTTCATCATCGAACCGTTCCTTCCTATAATGATTTTCTTATGAGAATCCTTTTCCACAAAAATAACGGCTCTTATGTAATCTTTCCCGCCTTCCCGCTCTTTGAACTCCTCTATCTCTACTAAACACGAATACGGGAGTTCTTTCTTCAATAAATCGTATATCGTTTCCAAAATAAACTCTTTAACAAAGAATCGTTCGCTTTGCACGCTTAAAATATCACTGTCGTAATACGGTTCGTGCTCGGGCAGATATTTAATTATCATGTTCTTAAGTTCCTCCACGTTTTGCCCTCTTTTGCAGGAAATCGGGAATATATCATCATATTGAAAATTGTCTGAAATCCACTTAATGGATGTTATTATGGCATTCTGTTTAACTATATCCGTCTTGTTCAAAACAAACAGTTTTTTGCTCTCTTTCTTCGATAAAACCGATTTTATTCTTTCAAGTAGTACTCTCTTTTGGCTTTCTATCCTTGAAACGTCTATTACTACAATCACGATATCGGCATCCGCAATGTTTCTTGTTATATCCTTCATCATATACTCTTGCATGAGATAAGACGGCTCGATTATACCCGGTGAATCCAAAAAAACCGCCTGATATCCGTCACCGGTTAAAATACCAACCACACTTTTCCTGGTCATTTGTGGTTTGGGAGATACAGGGGCAAGCTTCGTATTGATCAATATATTCAGTAAAGTGGATTTCCCTGCATTGGGTAATCCGATTATTGTTACAAATCCCGCTTTATAATTTTCCATATCTTCTGTTCACCTCAAAATAAGTTTTCAACGTTCCGGCATCGCTCCAAAACGTTTCTTCGATTGAATAATCCAATTTTTTATCTCTGATAAGAAAATTATGCAAATCCGAGATTTCGTACTCTCCCCTTGCGGACAAACTCAATTTTAAGAAATATCCAAAAATTTCAGGTTTATAAAAATACACTCCTGTAACAACAAAATCAGAAATTCTCTCTTTCGGTTTCTCCACTATCTCTTTCAGTTCATCGTTGACTATTCTTGCAACACCGAAACGATTCGGCTCCTCACTTTTTCTCAAAACTACCAACGAACATCCCTTCGACTTAAACTTTTCGGTAAGTTTTTTCATATCAAATTCAAAAATATTATCGCCCAAAATTACAATAAAGTCATCGCTGCCTATAAACTCTTTTCCCAAGCTCACCGCATGCGCAATTCCCAAGGGTTTATCCTGAACCTTGTATGTAAAACTCACATCGTAATTAGCTCCGCTTCCGAGAAGAGAAACAATATTTCCTAAGTGTTCCGTTCCCGTAATTACCAAAATATCCTTCACTCCTGCTTCTTTCATCTTTTGGAGCGGATAATAAACCATCGGCTTATCACCGACAGGAAGCAGATGCTTGTTTGTAACCTTAGTCAGGGGAAGCAATCTCCTTCCACTCCACTTCCTCCGCATAATAATATTCCTTTCATTTGCCCTAATCTTATTAAAATCACACCTTTTTGTCAAGTAAATATCATTACTCCGTAAAATAACCTATTTTGCCATCAATTTACACAAGTCAATCCGGGCAATCACAGATTTATTCTTGACTAATCAGGTTAATTAAAGTATCATGATTATATAGAAATAGGAGTAGATTATGAATCTAAAAGAAGTTTTAACTGATATGGTGAAGAGTGACGCTTCCGATTTACATCTGAAAGCCGGAACTCCCCCTATATTCCGTATAAACGGGACTCTTGAAGTCCAAAATTATCCGCCTCTGAGTCCTCAAGAATTACGCAACATAGCAATGCAAATTATGACTCCCGAACAACAGGAAAAATTCGCGAAAGAAAAGGAACTCGACTTTGCAATCGGTATCACCGGGCTTTCGAGATTCCGTGTGAATGCCTATTTACAAAGGGGAAGTGTGGCAATTGCAATGAGAACAATTCCTATGCTGTCAAAGAGGATTGAGGAATTAAATCTTCCCCCCGTACTTAAGGAGCTGGCAATGAAACCGAGGGGATTTTTCCTCGTTACGGGAACCACCGGAAGCGGAAAATCAACCACACTCGGTGCTATGGTGGAGTATATCAATTCAACGATAAAGAGGAATATAGTCACCATTGAGGACCCTATCGAATTTCTTTTCAAAGATAAAAAATCCACAATTTCACAAAGAGAGGTAGGCAACGATACCCATTCCTACAACAATGCTCTTAAGCACGTACTCAGGCAAGATCCGGACATTATTTTAATAGGAGAAATCAGGGACCGTGATACTATGGATACGGCGATAAGAGCCGCTGACACGGGACATCTTGTTATGAGTACATTACATACATTAAACGCAAGTGAAACGATTAACAGAATTATCTCCTTTTATCCACCTCATCAGCAACAGCATATCAGAGTTCTTCTCGCAACTACGCTAATAGGTGTTGTTTCTCTCAGACTTATCCCGAGGATTGATGAGGAAGGGAGAATCCCCGCAACGGAAGTTATGATTGCCAGCGCCACCATCAGGGAATACTTGCTCGATGAAATAAAAACACTTCTTATTCCAACGGCCATAGAGGAAGGAGAACAATATAACATGCATACGTTTGACCAGGATATAATGAGACTATATAAAAACAAAATAATATCATATGACGATGCTCTAAGAAACGTTACCAATCCCGACGAATTTAAGCTAAAATTAAGAGGGATAGAATCAACTTCTGAAGATGAATGGGAACTATAAACGGAGGGAACAATGAATAAAACTAACGCAAAAATCTCAGGTGCCATTGTTGGTATCATTATAGGTATTATCCTTTTAGTATTCGGATTTTGGAAAGTAATGCTCATTCTCCTGGTGGGAGCAGTTGGTTGGTACATAGGGTATCTTATCGACGAAAGCAAGAAGAACGATCATATTGACATAGAATGAGGATTTAATGGCTCTTATCAACTATGCAAAAAGAGAAATTATATGTAAAATTGTCTATTACGGTCCCGGGAGATCAGGAAAAACAACTAATCTTCAATATATCTACTCTCGTTTACCCGACGAAAGAAAGACAAATATGATTTCATTAGC
>JAACEC010000180.1 GCA_011682715.1 Pseudomonadota bacterium | reverse complement strand
GCGGTTCAAATCGGAAATCGCATCAAGCAATTTACTGTCCTGGTTCGTTACGGTATAGATATATGCAAGGTCCACGTGACTCTTTAAATTATCGGGATCGGCTTGCAGTATCTCGTTTATAATTGAAAGAGTCTTATCGTAATTCCCTTTCTTTAAGTAGATATCTTCCACTTCTTGAAGAATGATATAGTTGTTTTTCGTATATTTTGATATTTGCAAAATCACATTCTCAAATTGATCCAGTTGTTCGGGGGATTTGTACTCATCCCGCAACAGTTTAGCAATTGTGTAGGACAGGTTTTTGTTGTGATTTAACACCGAACCGAGGAGTTCCGCCGCCTCGTCCAGTTTTCCTTTCCTCAGCAATATTTCGGCTTTGTACATAGATGCAAAATCACTATTTTTGTTTATACCGTAAGCCTTGTTTATTAACTTTTCTCCTTCTTTTTCATTCCCTTCGCTAATCATTTTAGATGCGATGAATGCGAGATAGTCGGCAAATTCGTATTTGGAAAGTGCTTTCTTTGCTATTTTCAGGGCTTTATCGTAATTTTTTAGTGATTCGTAGCATGTAAGTTCCATTCCTTTTATAATTTTCTCCTGTCCCCTCGAAATTTTGAACTTACTCCTTAATTCGGTAATGACATCAAGAGCTTCTTCATAAGAATCGAGGAAAAGATGATCTCGTATGACTTCAATGTTGATATCAATAAGTTGGATATTGGAAAGACTTGCCCTCTTTGAAAGGAATGTGTGTATGTCAAAAGTCTTTTCGTATCGTTTTGTGGCTCGGTATATGTCGGCGAGCATAAGAAAATAACTGATATTATCCGTATCCTTTTCAATAAGATCATTCAACCGAATCTCGGCGTCTTTGTATTTTTCCCCTGCAATTAACTGAT
Source organism: Pseudomonadota bacterium (assembly GCA_011682715.1). Classification (GTDB taxonomy): domain Bacteria; phylum Hydrothermota; class 32-111; order QNBC01; family QNBC01; genus QNBC01. Next base: position 2,216 of record JAACEC010000180.1, on the reverse strand, counting down.
TTATCTCTGTTATGTTTTCCTCAATGCGATTTTTTCTGTTCCTTTTGTTTTTGTTTAAAATGTAATTAATGTAAAGTAAAATTACGAGAAGAAGGAAAAGAGCGAAAATAATGTAGAATGTGGTAAGGGTCATGATTCCGCCTCTTCTTCCGATTCGGTTCTTCCTTTTATGGGGAGCTTTCTTATCTCATCGAGCTCTGTTTTTATTTCCCGAATCTTTTTTTCGAGGGTATGAATCCTTCTCCTGAATCTGATTTCGTCAGCGATTTTAATTATTAGCATAAACAATAAGCCCGCCAGAAAAGAGTACAATAAAATCAACATGAGGGGAACGGTGTTATAGGTTTGATTAAATAATTTGAAAGAGATAAAAATAGAATTATTTTCGATTCCGATTATTGTTCCGAGAATTGCAAAAACGAAAAGAACTATTATTGTAAAAATACCCATTTTATCCTCCTAAATCTTTAGTCCGAAAGGGGTATGCCCCCTTATCGATTTTATCACTACTTTTGCTGTTCTTGAATATTCGCCGTTATAAACCACAATTTTATTACCATCCGTTCTTCCGCTGAGCTCCTTTGAATTGCGTTTGCTTATGCCCTCGAAAAACACTTCATATGTCTTTCCTATCATTTCTCTGTTTTTATCGTAACTGATGCTGTTCTGTATGTCAATCAATTTATTAAGCCTGTTGAGTTTGATCTCTTCCGGTATCTGGTCCTTAAACTTTGCCGCAGGGGTTCCTACTCTGGGAGAATACCTGAACATATAGGCAAAATCGTATCTTATATCGTTTACAAGTTCCAAAGTCATATTATAATCTTCCTCTGTTTCTCCGGGAAACCCAACAATTATATCCGTAGTTATCACGAACTCCTTATCCACATTCCGTATTCGGTTAATAACTCCTTTATATCTACTAATTTTATAACCTCTATTCATTTTTGTCAATATTCTATCCGAACCGGACTGAACGGGGAGGTGAAGCGATTTGCATATTCTCTTTGCCGAGAAGATCGTATCGATGAGCTTGTCACTGAGATCCTTGGGATGTGAGGTCAAAAATCGTATTCTCGGGATATCGGTCTCTTTTACGATACGATTTAAAAGAGCAGGAAAATCGAGTCCTTTGTAATCGTACGAATTGACATTTTGTCCCAACAAGGTTATATCGAGACCTCCTTTTTTGTATATGAGGTTGATTTCATTTATTATATCGTCGGCATTACGTGATTTCTCGCGTCCTCTTGTGTAGGGAACGATACAGTATGTGCAAAAGTTATTGCATCCTCGCATAATGGGCACAAAATTTGTTCCGTTATGTATATGTTTGTTATATAGACCTTCATATGTGGCAGTATCGTATTCGGTTAGATCGCAAATATTATTGGAGACGATCTCATAGACCCTGTCATATTGGTTGGGACGAATTACAAAATGGGACGAGCTCCTTTATATCGGATTTATGGGCTTCTACCATGCAACCTGCAACGCCAATTTTTACATTGTGAATTTTTTTATATTTCATGAGATTTTCAAGACGTCCTATAGCCCTTTTCTCCGCATGTTCCCTTACGCTACATGTATTTACGATTATAAGATCAGCTTCTTCCTCATTCTGTGCCTGTACATACCCGTTATTCTCCAGTTCACTGCCGATCAAGTCGGAGTCGTACATGTTCATCTGACATCCGTATGTAATGATATAGTACTTAGGCGATTTTTCCATATAATTCTCTATTTCTCAATTCTTCGATTTTAACATTTATTATACTGTTAGCTTTGTCGGTAGCAGGTATATTGACATTTAGATAGTTGGTAGTAAGTACGGTGTTATTCCCGAGCAGAGTGGACTTTAGTGTATTCCCGATATTTTTCTCTTTAAATTCACTCTTTTTCTCATCGATAATTTTATGGATTTCCCTCGTATGTTCTTTAATTACACCGTTGGGAAAATTGTTTTTATATAATCCTGCGAGGGTTCCCTCCCGCGGGGAATATTCGAATATATGAAGGTATGAAATAGGCAGTTCAATGATATTTTGTTTTGTTTCTTCGTATTCTGTTTCTCCTTCTGTGGGGAAGCCTATAATTAAATCGCCCCCTATTGCAAAGAGCGAATCTATCTTCAGTAATTTATCAACAATTTCATATATGTCCTCTACGGTATGCCTTCGTTTCATCTCCTGCAAAGTTTTATTTGAAAGACTTTG
>JAACEC010000037.1 GCA_011682715.1 Pseudomonadota bacterium | reverse complement strand
CGATCTATCCATTCACAAACTTACCTTTAATACAGTATACTAAATTTGCATTCCTTTTCATATTCATATAGTACGAGTTTATACTGTGGTTTCTTATCTTGATAACAACATTTATCTTATTGAGATCGGGGAGAATAAAGGGGAAGATCAGAAATTATTTTTACCTGACATCTGTTCTGTTGTTCGGGGTCATTCTTGGAGCAGAGCCAGGGCCCATGGGGACTATAAAGGATACCATTGTAATGTTCGGGGAATATAAAACTTTCTTTTTACCACGATTAATATCACTATCAATAATGTTGCTTTTGGTTATTCTTGCAAATAAGTCTATCTGCGTGTGGGGATGTCAATTCGGGACACTACAGGATCTAATGTTTCGTCTAAACAGAAGAGAGGAGCAAAAACCCGTATTCAAACAGTTCAAAGTACCATTTGTTATCTCTAATTCCATACGAATCGTATTTTTTGTTTTTTTCACCGTAATAGCACTCATTTGGGCATTTGACATCATTGCCTCGATTGACCCGTTTAAGATTTTTAATCCTCTGGTAATGGGAGTTATCGGTATAGTATTTGTCGCTTTCATTTTGATTCTTTCGTTGTTTGTTTACAGACCCTGGTGTCATCTATTCTGCCCCTTTGGTCTCGTGGGATGGATATTCGAAAAGGTGAGTATTTTTAAGATAAAAGTTAATTATGATAAATGCATTGCATGCGGGAATTGTGAAAAAGCTTTCCCGTCTACGACAATGGGGGCTATACTCAGAGATAAAAAAGTTATACCGGATTGTTTCTCCTGCGGGAGTTGTATGGAAAGCTGCCCCACAAATGCCATAAGCTTTTCAATGGGAATAAGAAAACATCCTCCGAAAGGTAAGTTCGATAAACTAGATAATCTTAAAAATTAAGGGAATTGATCAATTTAATAGACAAACGATCCTATAATTCTGGCAGAAAAAGCGATAATTAAGGCAACGACTATCGTTGTAAGTGATATAATTATTGTTTTCCTCGTTCCGAGTTCCATCTTTAATGCCGCAATTGTCGAAACACACGGGATGTAAAAAACGATAAACAATGTGAATACAAGTATCTGTGTTTTCGTCATTACGGTTGCGATTTTATCCGTTCCCAGAGCTTGATTCAACATTATAAGTGTCAGTTCTTTCCTGAATATACCGAAAATCAGCGTTACGCCGACCTTCTGAGGCAAGCCCAGCACAAAAGTCGTTATGGGGGAAAGCATCTTATTTATCCAATTTGTCAATTTAAAATAATCGATTATGCTGAGAATGACACTGCTGACGATTATTATGGGAAATGCAACATAAACAAAATCCTTTAGTCTAAACCATGTTTTTTGCGACAATGACTTGATGGTTGGTAAATGATAGGAAGGAATCTCGATAACGAGCCCGGGAGACGGTTCCTTGTCAACACGGGTAAGTATTTTTCCCATTATCGCTATTACAACTATATCGATGATATAGATCAACAAAGCCATATTGCCGCCGAGGTAGTATCCCACAAGTCCCATTATGACAATTGTTCTCGCTGAGCAGGGGACAAATGTGGCGAGGAATGCCGTTTTAAATTTATCCGACTCGTTATTCATATTTCTCGTTGAAAGAATGGCTGGGACATTACAACCGTAAGCGGTTATTAGAGGAATAATGGATTTTCCGTGCAACCCTATTTTATGCATGAATGCGTCTACGAGAAATGCTATTCGGGGCAGATAACCTATATCTTCCAAAAAGGACAGTCCCACAGTAAAAGGAAATATATAGGGTAGGGCAATACCGATACCGGCGGAAAGCCCGTTAACTGTTCCTGAAATGATAGAGCCAATAAATTGGGAAGTGGGGAAATAGTGTTGCAAGTATCGGGAAAGATCGTCAAATATTGCGGTGAGCCACCCTTCTACCGGTTGTCCCAGTTTAAAAACCAGGTTAAAAAAGGCAAATACAATAATCGCGAGGAAAAAATACCCCCAAATGGGATGCATCAAGATATCGTCAACTATTTCTGTAAAATTCTTTTTCGGTTTTGAGAATTTTGCGACTCTTTCAAATATGTCCATAGCGAGTCCGTGTCTCTCGTACGATATGATCATTGCCGAATTGATGCCATGACTCTCTTCGATCTTCCTCCTCACACCGACCAAAATACTCTCCGTATTTTCGCACAATATAATTTTCTTTACAATATAATCATCTTTTTCCAATAATTTGATAGCGGCAAACCGTTTATTAAAAATAAACTCCTTAACACATTTCATAACTTCCGTTATGCTACCCTCAACATCTTTTCTGAATCGAATACTGTTTTCCACGGTTCCTTTACAAGCCGTATTGTATGCTGTCTCAAGGGCTGCTTCAACCCCTATCCCTCTGTTTCCTATGGTTTTTACAACAGGGATATTCAAAATTTCCGAAAGGAGTTTTTCATCAATTGCGATTCCTTTCGCTTCCGCACTATCAATCATGTTCAAAACAAGTATCATCGGCTTTTCCATCTCGAGAAGTTCCAGCGTGAGTTCAAGCCCTCTTGATAATGTGGATGCATCGACTACATTCATAATAACATCAAAATCGTTTTCAAATATGTAATTTCTCGTAACCCTCTCTGCATAATCGTGGGGTAAAATCGTGTATGTTCCGGGAAGATCAATTATTGAAATCGCTTCGTTGTTCAGCATGAACTTACTCTCCGTATAGGAAACGGTTGTCCCCGGAAAGTTACTTTCTATGGCTTTGTATCCGGCTATTTGATTGAATAATGTGCTTTTACCGCAATTGGGTTGTCCGACGAGAAGAAATCTCATACTTCCTCAACAAATATTTTAAAAGTAATATTCCTTCCCACTGCAACAATAGAAGAATTTATGTCAACAAGCAACGGTCCTTTAAAGGGAGCTTTTCTTACGATTTTTACGACTTCCCCTACGTAGAGTCCCATTGCAGTTATCCTTCTTTGAAAATTAAGTCCGCCCCGCAATTGGACCACACGATACTCTCTACCGATTTCAGCGTCCGAAAGAGTCTTTAGCATAAGTCACAATCCTTTTCAGAACAATATTAATCGATAATGTGTCACCCCCGAATAGCGTAACCGTTTTCGCACTATCCCCTCCGTATGTACCGGAGTAATCGTCCACGCCGTCTGAATTTATATCCAAACTGGCATAGATTTTATAATCTCCAGAAGAAAGATTGTCAAATGAAAAATATCCGTCAAGAGAGGAAACATTGTATGTGGAAATAGGATATCCGGAATTCGTAACAAGGGAAACGATCGTTCCAACCGGAGAAGTTCCGTCATTGCAACTCAAAGTACCGTAAATGCGATTATTGGGAACCGAAATCGGTTGTATATTGCAAGAATCCATTAGCACCAAAACAAGAAACAAAAGAACGAGAGCGATTTTTCTCATAAGCACATCCTAATTTTAAGAGTGCGCTGAGAGGGAATTGAACCCTCAACCTACGGATTAAGAATCCGTTGCTCTGCCTAGTTGAGCTATCAGCGCATATGGTACGCCCAGGGGGAATTGAACCCCCAACCTACGGATTAGAAATCCGTTGCTCTATCCAATTGAGCTACAGGCGCATTTCCACTTAAGGGTGAGTGATGGGATTCGAACCCACAACAACTGGAGCCACAGTCCAGCGCTCTGCCATTGAACTACACTCACCATGCTATCGGGGCGAGAGGATTCGAACCTCCGACTTCCTGCTCCCAAAGCAGGCGCGCTAGCCGGGCTGCGCTACGCCCCGTAGATATGAAACAAACGCCCGAAGAGCCTTTCCTCTATGACTTACTTTGTTCTTTTCGTCAAGACTCATATCGGCATAAGTTTTCCCGAGGCTCGCCACCTCGAAGACGGGATCGTAGCCGAATCCGCCTTTACCCGATGGTTTTCTTATCACATAACCTTTTGTTATGCCTTCAAACAGTTTCAAAGAGCCGTTACCATCAATGTATGCTATCACGGTTCTAAAATATGCATCCCATTTGGATTCGTTCGATGCGGTAGTCAATTCCTTGAGCAATTTATCGAGATTGTCCTTATAAGACGCATTTCTCCCGGCAAATCTGGCGGAATAAACACCAGGCATTCCATCTAAAAAATCGACAAACAGACCCGTATCATCTGCAAAACATTGTATACCAGCAAAACTAAAAATTGTCAATGCCTTTTTTCTTGCATTTTCGTCCAATGTAGTGCCGTCTTCTTTAATATCATCGTGGAAAGAGATATCATTAAGCGTTAATATCTCAATTCCGCTTTCTTCAAGCTCTTTCTTTATTTCAACAATTTTATCCCTGTTGTTCGTCGCCGCTACTAATTTCATTTGGGATTAATCGTATCGCGGACAATGAATGCATCGGAATAACCCAATCCGTATAAATTGGATTTTAACGATTCCGCTTCATCCCTTGTCGTGCAATCACCTACCCGCACTTTGTAATAGGGCGCTATGTATTCCACATATACCGGTTCCGTTGTTCTTTCTCTTACCTTATTTGCAATCATATCAGCTTTCTCTTCAGAGAATGTGGCAAAAACCTGAACCCTGTATCCCGATTTAGTTGTCTGAGTCACAATCGTTGTTGTATCAACTGCACTGTTTGTCGTATCCGTACTTGCCGACATTCCCGTTATGTCCGCAGTTGTCGTATCCTCCGTACTCTCCTCCATTATAATCGGCTTGTATGTGGTTGTGTCCGCAGTTACTTCTTCCCGTTTTTGATTCTTCGGAGCACAAGATGCCAGGATTAACAATAGTGTGACGATGGCAAAAACTGTAAATAACCTTTTCATTTATTACCCCCTATAGGTATTTTTTGTTACTTGGATGACTACTGTTCTTATCGACTATATCTTTTATTTCATTATTTCTTTCTTTTTTACATACGAGCGTGGCATCGTGAGTATGAACAACTATTAAATCGCTTACCCCTATCATAACGGTTAATCCCTCGTTACTGACAACTATGCTGTTCTGGACATCCTTCAAATCGGCATTGCCTATTACCGTATTGTGATTCTCATCATGTTTGTTGTGTCTCTCTATGGCTACCCATGATCCCACATCATCCCAGGTGTAATTGCATTTAATGCAAGCTATTTTCGAAGAACGCTCCAATATTCCGTAATCTATGGATATATTGTCAATGTTCTTGTACGCATTTTTTATCAAATTCCTGTCTGCGGGGTTTCCGGCAATGGAAATGAGACTTTTGAAATGTTCCGGGAGATATTTTTGGAACTCGTCAACAATAGTTTTAACACTCCATACAAACATACCGCTGTTCCACAGGTAATTGCCCTTTTTCATGTATTCAATGGCACCTTTTTGATTCGGTTTTTCCGTGAAAGCCTTAACTTTATACAGTCCTATTCCCTCATCAATAACATCGCCGATGTTTATATACCCGTAACCTGTCTCCGGTCTTGCGGGAGTAATACCGAATGTCACAAGATATCCGTTTTTTGCCCCGGTAACCGCATTTCGGAGTGATTCCTGAAACAGATTCTTCTCCTTTATATAGTGGTCTGACGGAAGCACAATCATAACGCCTTCCGGATCTCGGTTCTTTATATAAGCAGCGGCAAATGCAATAGCCATAGCCGTATTGCGTCCTTCCGGTTCGTAAAGTATATTTTCGTCGGGAATTCCGAGATCTACATCGGTAAAATTGCTCTTTTGCCTCTCCGATGCCAAAATGATTATGTTTTCTCTCTCTATTAATCCTTTTACCCTGTCAACCGTTTCCTCAATCATAGTCTTTGAGCTGATAATCGAAAGAAACTGCTTGGGCTTCGATTGCCGGGACAACGGCCAAAATCGCTTTCCGGAACCTCCCGCCAGAATAATGGTATAATTCATAATAACCTCATATTTTGGATACTTTTTTCTCTTTTTCTTTCAATTGTTTTTCAATATCTTTCAATTCATCAAGCATTTTCTTCAATTTGTCATTATCGTCAAAATCGATAGTCTCTCCGTTGTTGTACATTTCATAGATCGTTGCACCCAATCTCGAAAGATCTTTTGTCATTTTATTTTTCAACTTCAATATATCGATTTTATCCTGACCGAGATCTTTTAGCTCCTCGGCTTTGCCAAGAGCATCATTAAATGATTCTTTTAAAACATCCCAAATTGTGCTCATTTAACCTCCTAAAAGAGAAGTTTGTTCTCCCTTCCCAAACACATATTTATGCTTTCACATGTTCTTACGAATTGCCCGTTCGGATCAACCATTTTAAGCTTCCCCATCGCTTTTTCCAATTCCACGGACTTTATCTCCTCACCTCTTAAAACAACAAGTTTTCCGTAATCTCCTTTCTCTATCAACTCACATGCATACGTCCCGAATCGTGTAGCAAGTATTCTATCAAAAGCTACCGGCGTTCCACCACGTTGAATATATCCGAGTACCGTTACACGTGTTTCCACATCAATCCTCTTCCCTATCTCTCGAGATAACCAATGTCCCACCCCTCCGAGCAGTTCATGATCATATTCGCTGTTTGCTTTCTTCTGAATTATTCGTTCCCCTCCCTTAGGGTATGCTCCTTCGGCAACCACAATGATACTAAACCTACCGCCAAGATTGCGACGCTGCAATATTTTTTCTATAATTACGTCCATATCAAATGGGATTTCCGGTATAAGTACGATATCGGCTCCGCCGCCGAGTCCGGCATGAAGAGCTATCCATCCGGCATATCTCCCCATAACCTCAACGATCATAACCCTATGATGGCTCTCGGCAGTGGTGTGCAAACGATCTATGGCGTCTACGGCAACCTGAACGGCAGTTGAAAAACCGAATGTCATATCCGTGTCCATAAGATCGTTGTCTATGGTTTTCGAGATTCCGATTACCGGTATTCCTTTTTTATATAGTTCATAAGCTATTGCCTGCGTTCCGTCTCCGCCGACCATTATCAAAACATCGAGTAAAAGTTCTTTGAAATTTTTTACTATTTTATCGGACAGGTCAATAAACTTCGTTTTCCCGCTTACTTCCACGGGGAAATGTAACGGATTTCCTTTATTCGTAGTTCCGAGTATGGTTCCACCTTTTGGCAATAATCCCCTCACCTCACTTATGTCGAGCTTCCGGACCTTCGTTGTGTCTATCAAACCGGCAAGCCCGTCCAGAGAACCTATAACACTCCAATCATAACGATACCGAGCTGTTTTTACCACAGCTCTTATTACAGCATTTAACCCCTGGCAATCACCTCCCCCCGTAGAGATTGCTATTCTTTTATGTTTGCTCATAGTCCTCCTATTTTCATAAAATACTAACATGAAATCGTTTTTTTTGCAAGCCCCCGAATTCCACGTTATGTTATAATATCATTCGCAGGTATAATCCGTCGCAACTATATATATCTTGACATAATTTCTTTCATCAGATAATATAGCATATCGTAAACACTCATTAGGAGGTTATATGAAGATTTTGGCTATAAATCCCGGAGCAACGTCAACGAAATTAGGGCTCTACGAAAATACCAAAGAGATATTTACCGAAGTCATTCGTCACAAACACGAAGAATTGGAGAAATTCGATAAACCTATCGATCAACTCGGCTACAGAAACAACTTAATCGAAAAGTTCCTAAAAAGAAAGGAAATCAAATACGATGAGATTGATGCGGTTATAGGGAGAGGCGGCCTTTTCCACCCCATGGAAAGCGGAACATATATCGTTAACGATAAGATGATAAAGGATATTAAGGAAGATAAGCATATATCAAATATCGGTGCCCTGCTTGCAAAAAACATAGCCGATAAGGCAGGGGTAAAAGCATACATAACGGATCCCGTATGTGTTGACGAGTTCGATGATGTTGCAAGGATTACGGGACTGCCTGAATTCCACAGAAAGAGTCTGTTTCACGCTTTGAATATCAAATATGTAAGTAGAAAAGCGGCAAAAGAGTTGGGCAAGGGTTGGGAAGATATTAATCTCATCGTTGCACATCTCGGCACGGGAATTTCTATCGTAGCCCAAAGGAAAGGAAGAGTAATAGATACAAATAGTACTAATGACGAAGGCCCTTTTTGCCCTCAAAGAGCAAGCACCCTTCCCACGATTCAGTTAACAAAATTGTGCTATAGCGGAAAATATACGGAGAGAGAAATGCTCGTTCGCGCAATAAAAAAAGGCGGTATGTACGCACACCTCGGTACGGATAATGTGAGAGAAGTCGTTAAAAAAGCAAAAACCGATAAGCATGCAAAACTTATTCTCGACGCAATGTGCTACAATATAGCCAAAACAATCGGGGCACAAATAACGGTGCTTCTGGGTGATGTGGACGCATTCGTTCTGACGGGAGGTATTGTGTACAACGATTACTGTGTCGATAAAATAAAAGAGAGAATAAATTTTATGAATAAACCTGTCTTTGTATACCCCG
>JAACEC010000036.1 GCA_011682715.1 Pseudomonadota bacterium | reverse complement strand
CTTGCGGGGTTGAATGTTGTTAGAGCCTTTGACGCTTCGTTAAGCGTTGATCCCGTTGTTACGACATCGTCTATCAAAACAATATTTCTGTTCTTAATCTTGTAAGCATTCTTTCCTCCTCCGAAATTGTCGTTCACGTTTTTCAAGCGGGATTCGAATGAGATTTTCGTCTGACTTATACTATTACGTACTCTTACTAATCCGTTTTGTAAAACGGGTATACCGGACAAAACGGAAAGTTGTCTTGCGAGTTCCTCGCTCTGGTTGAACCCCCGCTCCCGCTTCTTTACAGGATGCATCGGGATAAAGAGAATGAAGTCGTATTCGTACAGGAGAAGTTGCATTTCGTTTAATCGGTAAAATAGAAAATCCGCGAGAACCTCGGCGAGTTCCGAACGTTTGTCATATTTAAATAGATGAATAGCATCCTTTATCGTATCTTTATAGGTGGAAAAATAGAACAGATGGTTGAAATATTTATTCTCTAATGGTAATTGACGGGTCAGACAATCCTCGACATCAGAAATGTCTATTGATTGAATACAATTTTTGCATAGGAATTTTTCATCTCTATCCAAAAGATTCCCGCAAGTATAACAAATATTAGGAATGAAAAAATCCAGAAAAGTCCCTTTTGAAAACATATCCCCCCTTTGTCAAATCAGATAAGCTTCTTGATCTCCTTTGCAATTTTCCTATTGATTCCCTGCACTGCGGTAAGTTCTTTTAACGATGCCTTGCCGATCTTTTCCATTGATCCGAATGTTGTTAAAAGTAACATTGCCCTCTTTTTCCCGATCCCGTTAATCTGTTCGAGAAGGAACCTGAAATCGTTTATTCTCAGCAATCGGTTGTATGAAATGGCAAATCTATGAGCCTCGTCTCGAATCTGTTGGAGCAGTTTTAATGCCGGAGATGTTTTCGGTAGTGAAATAATATCCTTTTCGCTTATGTAAACCTCCTCCAGTTTTTTCGCCAATGCAATAACGGGAATTTTAAGTCGTTTGGCTTTTACCGCCTCCTTTGCTTTTCTCAGTTGGATTGCCCCTCCGTCTACGACAAGAAGGTCGATTTTTCGATTTTCCTTATGGGAGAGGTAACGGGAAACGACCTCGTTCATCATGTCAAAATCGTTTATTCCCTCTACGGATTTTATGCGGAAATGTCTGTATCGTTTTTTTAACGGTTTTCCGTTATGAAAAACAACGGCGGAACCCACCGAGTAGTTTCCGTATATGTGAGAGATATCGAAACATGCCATATATTCTGGTAAAAAATTCAGATCAAGAGCCTCTTTCAATGCCTTAACAGTAACGGATGTGCGAAATTGCTTGTGCTGTTTTTCTTTCTCAATCTCAAATCTTATGTTTTCTTCCAGCATTCTCATTACCGCCCTTTCTTTTGACCCGTAGAGAGAACGAACATGAATATTTTTTTTGAGAGATGCAATGGAATCGTTAATTAAAGGAATATTATCCGCCCGCTTTATTTTAATAACCGGTGGAAATCGAAACGAAATATTGACGTATCTGAGGATAAAATGAGTTGTGAGTGTCTGCATATCCTCTTTCAACGGGTTCGAGATATGATAGATCTCCTTTCCTACGATTGCCCCATTTCTAAGCCTGAATACACCGGCAACGGCATTTAAGCCATCGGATAGGAGAGAAATGAAATCGGCGGATTTATCGTTTTGGAGCATGACATGTTGATGGTCCCTGAGCTCCTGTATGCTTTTAATTGTGTCCCTTATAACAGCCGCTTTTTCGAATTGCATCAGGGAAATATACCTTTTCATCTCGCCGTTCAACCTGCTAAGGCTTTTTGTTATATCTCCGCTTAAAAATTCAACGGCGCTTTTAACGGATATATTATAGGTTTCCTCATCAATTTTACCTATACATGGAGCAAAACAGAGATTTATGTGGTAATCCAAACAGGCTCTGTCGGGCATCTTTCTGTTACATGTGCGAATCTTAAATGTACGTTTCAGAAGGTTAAACAGTCTTTGTGCAGCTCCCGCTTTCGTATAAGGACCGAAATAAACCGAACCGTCATCATAATATCGTCTTGTTATGTACATACCGGGAAATTGATCCTTAACTGTGATTTTTATGTATGGATAAGTCTTATCATCTTTTAATTGAATATTGTAGTACGGTTTGTGCAACTTGATCAGGTTGTTCTCAAGAATCAGCGCATCTGTTTCGTTTTCCGTTATTATCCAGTCGATATCTTTAATTTTGGCGACCAGTTTGGCAATTCGACCGTTCTCATGTTTTTTGTCAAAATACGAGGATATCCTCTTCTTGAGAATTTTTGCCTTTCCTATGTAAAGTATCGTCCCCGATGCGGATTTCATTATGTAAACACCGCTGGCATCGGGTATCTTTTTATCCGGTTTCACCCTTTTATAACTCCCATGGGTTTCATTTTAACCACTTTCTTACCCAGACCGGCTCCGGTAACGGCATCGATTACTTCCGATATATTTTTATAGGCGACACTTGCCTCCTCGTGTAATGTTCTCCGGGATTTAGCCATAACTTTGATATTTTGTTTTCCCAACTCTTTTTCCAGATTAATATCTTTGGTTGCTTTAATCGCCTTGTGCCGGGAAAGGACTCTCCCCGCCCCGTGGCATGTTGAACCGAATGTTTCTTTCTCCGCTTCCGTCGTTCCCGTTAGAAGATAGGAGCTTCTGCCCATATCTCCGGGAATAATGATCGGTTGTCCCATTGCCCTGTACTTTTCTCCGATCAGAACGTTACCCGCTCCCAATGAACGGGTAGCTCCTTTTCTGTGCACGATGAGTTTTCTCTCTTTTCCATTAACGGTGTGTTTCTCGAATTTAGCTATATTGTGACAGATATCGTAAACAACATCTATTGCCGTATTGCCACCGATAACCTTAAAAAAGGATTCTCTTATCCAGTGCGTTATAATTTGCCTGTTAACATAGGCGTAATTAGCCGCACAGTGCATTTGTGATATATATTTACGCCCTTCGTCCGATGAAATAGGTGCATAGATCAACTCCTTGTCTTTTAAGTTGAGAGAATTCCCATATTTATGGCGGAGTGATTTCAAATTATCATCGCAAACCTGGTATCCGAACCCCCTGGAACCGGTATGAATCATGACAGTAACCATACCGGGAGCAATCCCCATTTTCTCCGCTGTTTTCTCATCGTAAATATCCGATACGTATTGAATTTCGATAAAATGATTTCCCGCTCCCAGGGACCCGAGTTGGGGCATTCCTCTTTCAATTGCTCTTTCTGATAGGGTAGATGTATCACAGAGAGGTAGAAAACCGTTATCTTCTATTGCATCAATATCCGCCGAATCGGCGAATCCTCTTTTTTTAGTCCAATTTACACCGGTTGTTATGGCTGAAAACAGCTCTTTTCTGCTAATTTTCAACCGTCCTTTCGAACCGATACCGCAAGGCACATTGGAATATATAGAGTGGATGATTTTATCCATATACGGAGTTATGTCATCTTTGTAAAGAGAGGTTTTTAAAAGTCTTACTCCGCAATTTATGTCGTAACCGACCCCTCCCGGAGAAACAATGCCATTTTCTGCATCGAATGCAGCGACTCCTCCGATGGGGAAACCGTAGCCCTGATGAATATCCGGCATCGCAAATGCTCCTTTAACAATAGTGGGAAGAGACGCTACGTTTTTCAATTGTTCGATTGCACCCTGCTCGACTTTATCCAGAAGAGACTTTGAAGCCACGACGTATGCGGGAACATTCATATCCCCCGAGCGGGGAATTTCCCATATATTTTTTGAAATTTCATTCATTTGTCACCTTCTGCAGATAACGAGATAGGATATAATAGCTGGAAAGTTTGTACTCTTTCCCGGGAATCTCGGCAAGAACCCTTTTCCCATAATTACGCCTGTAAATCCGACTGTCGAGAATGAAGAGATAACCGTTATCGTAGGTTGTACGAATAAGTCGTCCTATTCCCTGCTTTAATTTGAGAATCATCTCGGGAACCATATATTCGTCAAACGGATTATTGCCGGCTTCCCGGATTTTATTTATTCGGGATTCTATTATGGGGTCGTTGGGTGGTGGAAAGGGAAGTTTAGGGATAATCAAAACCTCAAGGAATTTCCCCGGGAGATCGATTCCTTCCCAAAATGTATCCGTCCCGATTAACAAGCCCTGATGAGACGATTTGAAATTTTCTATTATTTTTGTTCTGCTTCCGCTGATCCCCTGAGCTAAAACTCGGATACCAAGTTCCTCAGAGAAGGAAAGTATGCTGTTGTAAATTGTATTCAACATTGTGTAACTTGTAGTAAGGATCATCGTTTTTTTTGGAATCGATTGGATAATGGCTTTAATCACCGGTGTGACATCACTATAGAATTGAGGATCGCCCGGATCCTTTGTAAACTCGCATATGGCTGTTTTGAGCTGGGCATTGTAATCGAAAGGGGAGGAATAGTGTTGTGTTAACGACTGTTCTTTAAATCGAAACAACCCGGTACGTTTCATAAAGTAAGAGAAATCACCGTCGACGGCAATGGTTCCCGATGTCGTCACGAGTGTTTTGATTTTGCCGAACAGTGTTTCCCCGAGAATGTCCCCTACGTATATAGGAATGGAGGAGAACTTAACGTTTTTTGTTCTGCTCTCCGTCTCTAGCAGGTAACAACTGTTTTCGTCGTACGGAGTGAAGAGGGAGTTTATCTTGAACTGTATCTCCTCTATTTCCCGTTTTTTCCCTTCAATTGTTGAAGCCATATCGTTTTCCCCCTCATTTTCGAGACGCTCGCCGATACTCTTCAAATGCTCAAGGAGACGGTCGAAGGAACTGTTAAGTGGCTCTACCGATTCCTCCATCCGACTTATAAGCTCATCAAGCAAATTATACTTTACGGATCTGTAAGCGTCCATCTGCTCGTAATTTTCCCTCGCCAGTGACATAACGTACGACATACGGGAAATGATATCCGATGATATTGTCGATATCCTCTTTATCTCCTCCTTACTCAGGAAATGCTTGATTCCTTTTATAAAAATGCTCTTTTTTCGTGCGAAAGAGTTAAAAACATAATCAAATTCCTTCTGAGTAAGTGTAATTCCTATGTTTCTCGTGGCGGTTTTTTCGATATTATGTGCCTCATCGATTATGAGACGGTCGTATTCCCCTAAAATCAGGTTGCCGTTAGCTGCATCGGAAAAGAGCAAAGAATGATTTACAACAACAATGTTTGCGGATTTTGCGTTTCTACGCGCATTTTTGAAGTAACATTCGTTGTAGAACGGGCAGTTTTTGTTGAGACAGAAAAAATCGTCGCATTTTAGTTTTTGCCAAAGATACCCTTCCCTTTTGAGATTAATGTTGCCCAATTCTTCCACATCACCGCTCTTGGTTCTGAATCTCCAAATGGTAATCTTTTGCATCACGGCGACCTCTTCCTTTGACAAAAGCGGTAAGTTATCAAGAAGATCCGCCCATTTTAACAGACAAAGGTAGTTTCCTCTCCCTTTTAGAATTTGAGCCGAAGGAATACCGTCAAAGTAGTTGAAAACAAATGGTAAATCTTTATAAAATAGTTGATTTTGAAGGGATTTTGTTTGGGTAGAAATCACAACCCTTTCCTTATTTCTGATGGCAAAATCGGTAGCCGGAAAAAGATATGCAAAGGTCTTACCGGTCCCCGTTCCCGCTTCGGTAATGAGGAATTCTTCTCTCTCGAATGCGGCACGTATGTCTTTTGCCAATCGTAATTGCTCCCCCCTGTTTTCGAAGGAGCGAAGCTTCTTTCCCACATATCCGTCCTCTGAAAATATTTTGTCGAGATCGGCTTTTCCCTTCCATTTTAACGATTCCCCACTTATGTAATAGCTATTGAGATTTAAAGGGATTTTATCCACCCCCGTTTTCATCTTGTAGAGAACGCCGAGACCGCAAGGGTTGTAATCTTCGGTTTTCAGTAGAATCGCCCATTCCTCCTCCGTTATATCACCGGCAAGGGGGAGCAGCTTAAGGAAAAGCTCTCCGCAGGCAATTGCATCATATAGGGCACTGTGAGCCCTTTTGTTGATTATTCCGAATGTGTCGGCTAATTTTTCCAGAGAAAAATAGTGTTCCTGCGGAAGCAGTATGCGGGACAGAGTTAACGTATCCACCACACTGTTTTTTAGCCCGGGAAGGATTTTCAAAAGAAATGCCATGTCAAATGAAGCATTATGGGCAACCAATGGCAACTCGCCTATAAAATCGGCTATTTCGTGCAATATCGTATCGATTTTTGGGGCGTGCTCGAGAGTGTCATTAGATATTCCCGTGATGTTAACAACATTTTCCGGTATTACTTTGTCGGTATACACAAAAGATGAATAGGTTTCCACGAGCAGCCCGTCGCGAAAGCGAGCTAATCCTACCTCGATAATTTCGTCGTTCTGTCGGTCCAGTCCCGTAGTTTCAAAGTCAATCGCTATAAATTCTTTATCTTTCATTTTCCCCTCTACCGTATGATAGGCTGTTAAATTCTTTTAAGCGAGCTTAATAGTATTTTTTCCACAAGCTCTTCGTAGGAAATGCCTGCGGCTTTTGCTTCCATGGGGAGATCCGAAAGATCCGTCATACCCGGTAATGTGTTGATTTCAAGCAATAAAATCTCGCCCTCGGTTGAAACGATACTGTCTGCTCTTCCAAAATCCCTACAACCTGCCGAACGGTATGCCGAAAGGGACAGTTCTTTTATTTCGGAACTCAAAGAATCGGGGATCCTTGCCGGAACGATAAATTCTGTCATTCCCTTTGTATATTTTGCCTCGTAGTCGTAGAACTTATTTTTAGGTCTTATCTCAAGCACGGGAAGAGCTATTGCTCTGTCTCCCGTACCGATTATACCACAGGTGAACTCTCTCCCTTCTATATATTGTTCCAAAAGAAATTCCGTTGATAAATTGCCGTAACTTTTCATGTATTTGCGTAGGTCATTCTCATCATCCAAAATGGATACGCCTACACTTGAGCCCTCTCGCCGCGGTTTTATGACGACAGGGAAATGTTGTTTTTCCTTTAAAGCATTTTTTGTGTCCACTATTTTATACGGAGGTGTTGGTAAAGACAAGCTTGAGAAGAAATATTTTGTGAGAATTTTGTCCATACAGAGAGCAGATGACGTAACATCAGAACCCGTGTAGTTTATGTCCAAGGCTTCGAACAACCCCTGAATTGTTCCGTCTTCTCCTCCCCTTCCGTGCGTTAAGAGAAAAACGGTATCGAAATTGTTGTTACAGATCACCGATTTGATATTCCCCTTTGTTATGTTTATACCACGGGCATTGTATTCTCTTTTTGCCAAGGCGTTAAGAACATTTTTGCCCGAACGAATTGAAACTTCTCTTTCCGATGACCATCCGCCGTAAATAACACCTATGTTTAATGATTTTCCCATTTTTCATCTCTCTTTTATTGTAAAATAGCCGATATTTCCGAATATATCCGTTAATTTGATTATTATAAAGTCAGGTTTTCTCTTTAAGGGAATAGTTACATTTGCCTTTTTTTTGTATATTTGATCGGGCTTTAAGTATACGGATTCCCATTTGGAACCGTTTACGCAGTATTTTACGTCGTATACCCCCGTCGTATCGGATAGCGATATGCGGAGATTGTTTCCGGAAAATCTATACTTTGTGACGATAGGAGGTGAATTGTCCATTAAGAACGGAGCTGTTTGTCCGTAAACCGGTTTTCCATTCTCGTATTTTACCGATATGAAAAGCTGATACGTCCCGTCCGGATATCGTTCCGTATTCAAAACGAGGAAGTGGCTCGAATCATCCTTCACAACATCGTAACTTTTATTGAGGTAGAGGCTCTTAAGACTAATCGAATAAAATGGACGCTCCTCGGATTTTGCGTATACGATTAAGGAACGTTTGGAGTTAGATATCTCCTTGGCGTTATTTCTCAC
>JAACEC010000179.1 GCA_011682715.1 Pseudomonadota bacterium | reverse complement strand
AACAGATTTAATATCGGAAAAGCCCTGAGCGAACCCGAGGTGTGGAAACATCTTTACAAAACAGCAGCAAAAAACAAAAACACCGATGACAATATCTCCTTTCTCGGTGGCGGAATCTACGATCATTACGTTCCGGCAGCTGTTGATCAAATCGCATCGCGATCCGAATTTTACACGGCATACACACCTTTTCAAGCGGAGGTCAGTCAGGGAACATTGGTTGTAATGTACGAGTATCAAACACTGATAAATAGGCTCACCGGAATGGAAGTTACAAACGATTCAATGTACGATGGTGCAACCGCCATGGCTGAAGCGGCTCATATGACAAGAGTTATAAACGGCAAACACAGCATCGTAATCAGCGGAACTGTTAACCCTCTCTACATTGAAGTCGTTAAAACGTATTCTCACGGTCTCAAAATCCCCGTTAAAATAGCTCCTTCCAAAGACGGAAAGACTGACATCGATGCAATTAATTCTTTAATTGACGATGAAACGGCTGCGGTTATCATTCAAAGTCCCAATTTCTTCGGCATTATCGAAGATATGGAACAATTAGCCGAAACAGCACATGGTAAAGATGTTCTCTTCGTTGCTGCTTACGATCCTATTTCCCTTGCCGTTTTAAAAACACCGGGGGAGTACAATGCGGATATAGCAGTCGGAGAGGGACAGGCTCTTGGCAGTCCTCAATCATTCGGGGGACCTTTACTCGGTCTTTTCTCGACAAAAAGAAAATTTATCCGTCAAATGCCCGGTAGAATCGTAGGAGCAACAAAGGACAAAGACGGCAATACGGGATATGTTATGACCCTGCAAACAAGGGAACAGCACATAAGAAGAGACAGAGCCACATCAAATATATGCTCTAACGAAGGGTTATGTATGACAAGAGCTGCCATCTATCTCGAACTACTGGGAGAAGAGGGATTAAAAGCCGTTGCCGAAACGAGCATAAAAAACAGTCACTACCTTTTTGATAATCTTGTTTCGATAAACGGAATCGAAGCCGCTTTCCCAAATACATCCTTCTTTAAGGAATTTGCTCTAAAATTACCGACAGATGCCAAGATTGTAATTGATAAATTGGCGAACAGGGGTATCTTTGCAGGTATAGATCTCGGCAAATTCAGAAAAGAATGGTCAAATACGCTCCTAACTGCCGTTACGGAAACAAAAACTAAAGACGAATTAGATTATTTCGTTTCGGAAATAAAAAACATTCTATAAAAAAAGGGACTTTTAAGTCCCTTTTTTTATATCGTAAATAATCTCAATTAAATCTCACCACGTAAACTCAGCAACATCTCTCTTGCAACTGAAATAGCTTGAATCATACTTTCCGGATCGGCAACACCTTTTCCGGCAATATCAAAAGCCGTACCGTGATCCGGTGAAGTTCTTATAATCGGCAATCCCAACGTAACATTAACACCTTTGTTGAATGAGAGCAATTTAAATGGGACCAATGCCTGATCATGATACATGGCAAGAATGGCGTCGTATTGATCTCGTTTCAGGAATACGGAATCTGCCGGGAAAGGTCCATCAACATCTATTTCATATTCCTTTGCCAATGTTATACCAGGAATAATCTTTGTCCTCTCCTCGTTACCGAACAGACCGTTGTCCCCACAGTGAGGATTCAGACCCGTAATAGCAATCTTAGGAAATTCTATATTGAACAGATTTTTTAAGGCATCATCAATGATTTTTAATTTATTAAATATCAATTTCGGGCTTAATCGTGCACTTATGTCCTTAACCGCCACATGATTTGTAGCAAGAGCAACTCTGAAATTGTCGTGGACCATCATCATTGCCACCTTTTTCCCTGAAAGCTTACTATACAATTCTGTATGTCCGGCGAAATGGTGTCCGGACATATTCATTGAATACTTATTGATGGGAGCGGTAACAACAGCATCCGCCATATGATATTCCATAATGACCGAGTAAGAAACTAAAATCGCTTTATATGCTATTTTACCGGCTATCTCGGATACTTTCCCGGGGATAATCATCTGATTCGTAGGGATGTCTATCAAATAAACATCACCGTTTTCCTCCACCATAGTTCCTCTTTTCATTATCCTGTACTCCGGTAGCTCCATATTCAAACTCTTTGCATAGTTCACAATAAGTTTTTCCGGAGCGATAATGATAGGAGTGATTTTCCCCAGTACTCTCTTATCCGCTACCGCCTTTATAACAACTTCGGGACCGATTCCCGCAGGATCACCGCATGTTATGGCTATTCTCGGTTTAATATCGCTCATGTATTCCTACAACTTTATAGTATTTCATCGCATCAGACTTCTTAATCCTTTTTGATTCGGGTATATCCGTAATCTCATACACTACATCCTTTTTATTCAAAATCAGATTAATTGTATCACCCGATTTAACGAGATGTGAAGCTTTTACTTTTCTGTCATTTACAAATACCATTCCATTATCGCAAGCGTACTTTGCTTTTTCTCTTGATTTCACAATTTGTAACCTTTTAAGCAATA
>JAACEC010000178.1 GCA_011682715.1 Pseudomonadota bacterium | reverse complement strand
TGCCTTTGTTATTGGTTCTGCTAATATGATTCATTCTCTTGGTATTCCTCGAAATTTTGCTATCGTTATTATGGGCGTTTTTGTCGTATCTTTTGCAGGAACAACATTGGATACTGCAACTCGTATTCAACGTTATATTATATCCGAGCTATTTGGGAAAATCCCTGTTTTCAGAGACCGTTACTTTGCAACAGCTATTGCAGTTATAACAGCAGGTCTGTTAGCATTCGCTACAGGAGCTAGTGGTAAAGGTGCTTTAAAACTCTGGCCTCTTTTCGGAGCTACTAACCAAACACTGGCGGCATTAGCCCTTCTACTTATAACAGTTTGGTTAAAGCAAAAGGGAGGTATGAGCTACCTTTTAGCAGGATTACCTTGTATTTTTATGGCAGTTATGACTACATGGGCTCTCATTATAAACCAGTTTAATTTCATAGGTGCTCATAATCCGCTTTTAATAATTATTAATATTATAATACTCGCTCTGAATTTGTGGATAATTGTTGAAGGATTGATTGCACTTGCAAAAAAGGGAAAAAAGGTAGAAGTAGTTGCTGAATAGGAGACATCTTTAGTTTAATATTAGAGAGGGCAGTTAGCCCCCTCTAATATTAAGGGAATAGTATAATAATGAAAGATATCATTAAAAGATTACGGACCACATATTTTATAATGGTAATTCCAATTTTCCTTTTGATATTTACGATATTTGCATTACACAAATATAAAATATTAATTGCTTTTAATTCAAAATATATTGGTTATATAGGATTGTTTTTATTTGTGTTATCAGCAACTTTTGGTATTGCATTGCCCATTTTAATGAGAAATTTATTCAGATATAAAGCAATCAAAAAGGGGGATATTGATATAAGTTTATTCTTCAACTTTGAAAATAAAACATTATTTATAACACTGATTTCAGGATATATTGCAAATATCGCATATATTTTACTCGTTCCGAAGTTACATCTTTACGGTTCTATTATTATTGCTCTTTATGCTATATATGTAAGTTATCCTGAAAAGAAAAAGATTATAGTTGACCTTAAAACATTTGGAATGGATATAAAGGACATTCAGGAGGTTAATAATGGATATAAATGAGATTAAAAAAAAGTTAAAGAGTTTCTTTGATTCCGTATCTATGATTCAGGGAGGAATGGCAACAGAGGCATTAGAAGCCGAACTTGCTCAAATAGAGAATATCTATGCTCTTCTTATTTTTGGCTGCTTTGTAGGTATGCCAACACCTCCTGTTCATATAACCCTCCGATTGTTGCCTGAAATGCAAGAAGAACTTGTATTAATGATGAATAGAGTTTCTGTAGCAAAAGGGCCGATAAGCGAATTATTTTCAACCCTGGATGTTATATAATGGAACAAAATGTTTATTTCTTTATAGGTAAAGGTGGGGTTGGTAAATCGACCTGTTCGGCAATTTTTGCTTATCAGCAGTCGAGGAGAGAGAGAAAAGTTGTACTGAATTCGATTGATCCGGCTCATAATCTTTCGGATATTTTCGAAAAAAAATTATCCAATAAAGTTTCAAAGGTCAGGAGTAACCTATTTGCATTAGAAACAGATATCAATATCTGGGTAAAAAGATATCTTAAAGAAATAGAAAATGAGGTTAGATATACCTATAAGCATCAAACTGCATTTAATGTCGATAAATATTTTAAGATATTAAGATATTCTCCCGGGCTTGAGGAATATGCAATACTATTAGCGATTCAGAATACATTAGAAAAGAACAAGGATAAAGATATAATTATCTTTGACACACCCCCTACCGCTTTGACAATAAAGTTTATATCATTACCTTATTCGTCACTGATATGGTTGGATCAATTATCCAACCTGAGAAATGTTATTCTGGAAAAAAAGGAAATTATAACAAGAATACACAAAGGGAAGAAAAATGAAAAAGAGACTGATAATGTTTTGATTAAGTTAAATGATATGGTATCGGAATTTAGGGATCTTGTGAATAAGTTCAAATCGGAGAGTTTTCATTATATAGTTGTTATAAATCCCGATAAACTTTCATTGTTTGAATCAACCAGGATTAAAAATGAATTTGGGAATTTAAAAATTAAGATTAATTCTGTTATATTAAATAAATATATAGGAGAAAAAATATTCTTGAAGAAAATTAAGGATATTTTCCCTGATTCTAAAATATCCGTATTAGAAAAACAAAAGGAAGAAATTATAGGTTTGGAATGTATCGGTAAACAGAAATTGATTTTAAGTGATTAGGGGACAACGCCCATATTTTTACAAATCAGAGAAAATTTTAATATTTCTTCTTATTTTGTCATTCCGCACCTATTTTGGAATCCTTTTTTTCTCTCAGTGTATATTCAGCTCTTTCTTCTCCACTTCATATTTATTGCCAATAGGTGATTAATATCTCTATATCTATCTACCTAATCTCCGGATTTCGAATTGACAATTTTCAATATGGTTGTATAGAATAATACATTGATGTATATTTAACATGAAGGATTAAATA
>JAACEC010000177.1 GCA_011682715.1 Pseudomonadota bacterium | reverse complement strand
CATCGGCACTAATCGTAACTTTATAAACACCGGGCATCAATTTTATCGTATAAATTCCTGAAGCTGCATCCGAAATTGTTTTGTACTGCTTTCCATCCTTTTCAAAAACAATATTGGCACCCACTCCCTGTGAGTTGCTTCTGTCATATACCTTTCCGGTAAGTTTTATTGCCCCTTCTGCAGATACAAGTTCAAAATTAACAATTTTCGCTTTTCTCGCTTCGGTAACAAGAGGCTCAACTTGAGGTTTGTATCCGGCAGCGTCGACTCTAATTGTGTAGTTACCCTCAGGAAGCTGTACCCTGAAAATTCCATCTTCGTCCGTTTCAACGGGATTGCTGTTCTTTATTTCAGGGAACGACACAATCGCCTTAACCGGATCACCTGTTTTCGCATCCGTAACCTTTCCGGAAACATATCCCTTTGCACTTAACTTCTTTGTTAAGGGAAAATCCACTATATTGATCTTATTAGCTACTGCTATAAGTGATTTTTCCATCCATCTGTAACCGTTCACCTCCGCATGAATTCTAATCGGTCCGGGCGGCACATCAACATGGTAAACTCCGTTTGTATCAACAGTAACCGTATCTAAATTACTTTCAGGGAAATAAATTTTACCGCTTAACGGCTCTCCCGTTTCCTTATCATACAACTTTCCCGTCAGTGTTGAAATCTCTTTCTTTACAACCGTAGCGGTCGTTTCCTGACCATATGCGTAGACAAATCCGGCCGATACTTTCCACTGCGGAGCCGCACCCCATCCTTGTGTAATATAGTAATTTGTATTTGCTCCAAGATCCATTATGGTGTCTTGATTCGATGATAATCTGTAATCGAATGCCGTATTCAAAGCGACAGCAGAAGCGTCTCCGAGGTTGAAACCTATTGTTATGTAGTTTATGTTTTGAGGATTTACAGCACTGTTTCTGAAATATTTTCCCGTAAATTCAAAATATGAAGCAAATCCGGGAACTTTAATATCTATCCCCGCACCGTATGAATAGTAATCGGAATGCTGGTTAACAATAAGCGTTCCGTTGGGCTTATTGTAAAGATGACCGAGATAACCGCCATTTATATTAAAATTCGATGTTGCGTTTCCAGATTTTTGTACTACAGACAGCAATATTTTACCGCCAATATCCGTACCGTTATCCGTGAAATACCTAAAAATACCGCCCTTGTGTCCGAGATAATTCTCATCAAACAAATTACCGGAATCCGATACTGTTGTGTCATAGGGCGTTCCTGTCTTTATAACCACCCATGGATTAAAAGCAAGCTTTATAGGAGTATTCCCAAAGAGATCTCCCGTTGAAAATTTCATTCCAATTTCAGTGTCACCGAATCCTTTTGAAAGGTAATTCGTACTATCGGGTCTGTAACTCTGTTTCTCGGTAGTTAAATAATCCCCCATGAATCTACCGGCTATGTTAAATTCCACATATTTTGAAAAGCTTATTGCAAAACCAGTCGTTATATTAGCCATATAAGCAACATCGAGGAGAGAATCCATTTGGGCATTGTCCGTACGTATAAATTTGCTATATATATTTGCCCTGGTAAAATCATTCACCATAATTGAAAACCGCATTGAATAAGGTTGATCACATGAAGCGCTAATTACTCTGTAATCACCATTCAACCCGTTCAAAGACGGGAGAGAGTAAACGGTTACGATTCCCAAGAAAATGAATGTGGCAAGTAATTTTAAGGTTCTCATATATCCTCCTGTTTAATTTACATGATGAAATATCGTTAACTTTCCTTTCTTTATAGTAATATATGCTTCTTTTTCTGTCAATTCGTTACTGATTCCCCTTGTCATGCCACAGGGGATTTCCGTATTTGAAATATCGTACATCAAACCTCTGCACTCTGCGGTATATGCTCCGGAGAAAGAAAATATCGATATAATATCCCCAACATCACCCCGTATAATAGTATTTTCGGCAACGGAACGGATTGTTTCCCCGCCACCAATGAAATTGATTTTTCTATCTATCCCGGTAAATTTCTCCGCATCAATTAATGCAGAAATAAAATGATCGCCTCTCCCCCCTGAAAATGCATAAACACTGATCGTATAATTGTCCAGATTCTTCGCAACGTAATCAAATGCAAGGTAAGCATCGGTGAAATCCTTATGTTTATCAAATCTGACTATTTTGACATCATTTATCTCGAAATAATCCAAAGTTTCTTTACTTATCGAATCCATATCCCCTATAACGACATCGGGCATCACATTAATATTTTTTAAATATTCTCCTCCTCTATCACAAGCAATAATCAGATCGGAATTTTCAATTCCTCTTTTGTATGTGAAGAGGGAACTTCCATCTCCTCCGAGAATAACGGATACTTTCTTCATAAAACCTTAACCTTTTATGTATCTTCCTTCGAAAAGCAGCGATATATCGAACCCCAGAGCCGAAACAAATCCTATTATAAAAATATAAAGAATCTCTGTTGTTAAATTGGACAATATCGAAGCGGGACTCATTCTTATTACAAGATATATGA
>JAACEC010000176.1 GCA_011682715.1 Pseudomonadota bacterium | reverse complement strand
CCATAGTAGTGAATGCATGGGCAATAAAAGGAGACAATATCAGTAATCTTAATGTTATGAAATGGCCGAATACGGAAATGTTCAATACATTTGCAGCGAGAGCTGTAAGAAATAAAAGAATCGTTAATAACAGAATAGCTGTCTATAGGTTTAAATTATCTAATACGAGTTTATTTTCAACGAAGATGTACAAGTTGATGATATATAGGATACCGGGACTAAAACCATTTGAAAGATTCAATACTACAGTTTATTGGGATACGATATACGATACAACATTTGTAACTCAGAAAGAATCGGTACTTGTGAGTATGGATACCACAATAGAAAAGGTATTGGATAGTAAAATTGAACTATCTTCAATGAAAAAATCGTATATTGAAATCAATTTACCGGAAAACACACTGTTTTGGGTATATTGGATCGGTGCTTATGGTGCAGATAATAGCAGCAGTGCCATTGAAAGAGAATTGAATATACCTTTACGCTCGTTTGCCCTTGGTAAAATTAAAAAATTGATTGGTATCGGAAAAGGTGCGGCTATTGATTATTATTTCATAAGAAGACCATAGAGATGTGGAAGATTTCATGAACGGGTTTGAATTTTACTCTTTCAAGAGGGGTGTCGGAATCGTAAGCGATTACGGAAAGATGGACGATCCCTTAGAAGGGCGTTTTTATATTGCCGTGAAAAACAGGGATTTTAAGAAAAGAAGAGAAATTG
This sequence comes from Pseudomonadota bacterium, assembly GCA_011682715.1. GTDB lineage: Bacteria > Hydrothermota > 32-111 > QNBC01 > QNBC01 > QNBC01. The sequence continues at coordinate 3,182 of JAACEC010000176.1, read as the reverse complement.
TAAGGTTTAAAATATTTGCCCTGGTGGGGATTCCCAATTATGAATATGATTATATCACGGTCCCGAGGGTAAGACTTAGATTTGTCCCGATAATCTAATGTAAATATTATATTTTAAATGTCTTTCCTCACTCCGATTCGCGAACATTCCGAAAAGATTGTTTGACTATAATTTCATAATAATATATAATCCGATTGTGAACAATAGTGTTATTTTAGGATATAAGGGGGTGCCATAAAATGAAAAGAAAAGTGCAATTTGCTCTGTTTTTTCTAATTCTGTCCGTTTCAATTTCTTCATGCTTCAATACCGAGAACGGAAATATTAGAGTTTATTTCAGTCCGGATATAAAAAATCATCTTATGACGGAACTAAAAAATGCAAAGGAATCCATAGATATAGCAATTTATGTGTTTACAGATAGAGATATTGCCGAACTATTGAATAAAAAGGCGAAAGAGAAGGTGAAAATAAGAGTTTTATTTGGAGAAACAAGTGATGAATTTTCATCTTCGGTAGACGAAATCTTAAGTTCCGGGATGGAGAAAAAGAAGGATGGTATACACAGATTTCAATCGGACGGGATTATGCACGACAAGTTTGCCATTATAGATAATAAAACATTGATTACAGGTTCATATAATTGGACTTATTCGGCAAATGCAAAAAACAACGAAAATCTCATAATAATAAAAAACAATGAGGGTATGGTTAAAAGTTATAAAAGAGAATTTTCACGTTTATGGAAACGGGGAAAGGTAATGAAAATATATATCGCAAAGGGAGAGGTAAAATTTAATAGTATCAATGACGTTAAAAGATATACGGGAAAATATGTAAACGGAATTGGCACGGTTAAAAAAGTCGGTTATTCCAAACGTAGCGGAACATATTTTCTTAATTTTGGAGAGCAAAGAGGCGGATTTACAATAGTAATTTTTAAACGAACGGCATCCGCATTCATGAACAACAAAGGCTCCGTATTTAACCTGAAGGGTAAAACGGTTAAATGCTACGGCAAAATTAAGTATTATAAAAAATACGGCTATGAGATTATATTAAATGACTATAAAAAACTGGAGATTGTAAATGATTAAAATAAACAAGTTCAACGAATCGATGATCAGAAAAATGACTGTACTTGCAAAGAAATATGATGCGATTAATTTGGCTCAAGGATACCCCGAACATACAAGCAGATATGTAATCGATGCTGCAGTAGAAGCTATTGTTGAGGATAAAAATCAGTACACAGTCACATACGGACTTAAAGAGTTACGTGAAAAATTGTCTGCCAAAATCGGGAAAGAAAAGGGAATTGATATCGATTACAACGATTTGATAATAACATGCGGAGCGAGTGAGGGAATTATGGATGCAATTCTCGGCAATCTGCCCCGCCATGGAAAGGTTGTTATTTTCGAACCGGTCTACGAAAATTATATTCCCGCTGTGGAAATGGCAGGGGGAGAAATTGCAACCGTATCGATAGAGGGGGGGGATTTAGATCTCGAACACTTTTCAAAAATTTTGAGAAAAGGAGATTTTATTATAATAAATACACCTCATAATCCCACAGGAAAGGTGTTTACCGAGGAGGAACTTACATTCATTGCAAGAAAAGCGAAAGAGATGGATTGTGTGATCATAACCGATGAAACTTACGAGTATTTAACTTATGAAAAAAAACATATTTCAATAGCCTCTATAGATGGTATGTCGGAGAGAACGATAACAGTGGGGAGTTTCTCGAAAACCTACTCCGTAACGGGATGGCGATTGGGCTATATTTACGGGGAAGGGCTCTTGATGCAAAACATTAAAAGCGTTCATGATTACATGACGATTTGTGCTCCTACTCCGTTTCAATATGCAGCGTTAAAACTCCTCGATTTGCCCGAAAGTTACTACAGTGAATTTGTAGAATCCTATCGAAAGAGGAGAGATTTCATGGTAGATCAATTACGCGACTGCGGGTTTCATTTTACAGTGCCGGACGGAGCATACTATGTATTTGCAAAATTACCCGATGAGATAAAAGAAAATGATGTCGAGTTTTGCTTTAATCTCGTTGAAAAAGGCGGAGTAGCCCTCGTTCCGGGATCGAGTTTCTATTACGAAAAAGGAGAAAACAGATATGTCCGTTTTTCCTTTTCAAAAGATATGGAATCGATTGTTGAAGCGATGAAGAGATTAAAGAGTTATTTAGGAACATAGATTTTTGTTCTAATAAAAAAGAGGGATTGAATCCCTCTTTTTTGTCGTATATTTTGTGAGTTTTATTTACGGAGTTACGAGATAATGGAATCCCCACAGATTTGCGTCGTAGGGTATTGAATCGTCGGTCAGTGTCCCGTTGGACAAAACATCGAATCCGACTCTGTAAACACCGAGATTATGGGGTGTCGTCCATGTTCCGTGGTATACACCCGTTATAGTGCTATCTTTCTGGAATCTCCATCTCCACATGTGTGAATGCAGGAAGGCAAATGCATCAGGTTCATTGGTATAAATTGTAATATTTGCCTGGTCGCCTGGCCTGACCTTTATAATATCTTCTTTTTTTACGAGATTTGTCACATCCGTAATTAGTGTATCGAGTCCCGTATTTTGAAGTGTGATTCTTACACTATCAATTTGTACATTGTTGTTATCCGTGGTAATTTCCGTTCCGCTTATGGCATATAGTCTCCACCCTCTGTGATATGTAGATACGGTGTCTTTCTTGAAAATTGCGGATCTTGTCCAGATATCTGTAAAATGTTTTTCGACTATGACCGTGTCTCCGTTTAGGTTACCGTAAATGTGAAGTATTCCGGGAAGATGTCCTACTACAGTTACAAATGCAGAATCTCCTACAACATTAATGCTAATATCTCTTGAAATGCTTTGTGTTGTATCCAGTGTTCTGTACCATAGGAAAACCTGATCGAACTGCGTCATGAGTGTAGTTGGTAGCGTTTCCTGCCCGTAATGGCTATCTGCGTTGAACCATGTGGAATCTGTTAATACGAGATCCTCTATGGCACTTTTGTCGGAGTTTGTCGGACTTACGCTGCAACCAGCAAAGAAAGCGACCAGAAGAATTAATGAGATGCTTAGAATAACCGATCTTTTCATATAGACCTCCTTTTAAAACTCATAATATAGACGACACCACAGACGAAAAGGTTTATGTCTTT
>JAACEC010000175.1 GCA_011682715.1 Pseudomonadota bacterium | reverse complement strand
GTAATGAAATGTAGTAATATCGGGAGCAATAACGGCTACGACACTGGATATAAATATGGAGATGAGGGGAATTTGATAGGAGCCGTTTATATAAATTGCGTAATATGTTGCACCGAGGAATCCGGAAATGATAATTTTATCCAGATTATTGGATAATATCCCCAGGATATTGTTTAATGCAATGGGATACGAATAGAATAGAATTTGGCTGCCTATGCGAAAATTGGGCTTTGTAAATCTAAAATGATATATGAAGGTAACGGTGAATAATGTGGCTAAAGCTTGCAAAATACCCACTGCGGCAAAGAATGCGAATATTGAGATAAAACTAAAAGATAAATAATAATAGGCGATTATAAAAGCGATTTCAATCGTGTTGAAAAAGAGGTAGTAAAGCATAACGAATTTTTCTTTCCGTTTCGATATTAAAAACGGATCGAGTATTGAGGAAAATATGCGTCCTCCGATAAAAATCCCATAGAGTAAAAGGTATTTTCTTATAACAATATTCCCGTATAAGAGTTTACTGCCTAATGAAGCTAAATAGGTGAGAATTACGGCTCCGATAGAGAGTAATGATATAATGAATATTATTGTTGAAATGAAACTGTTTTTGTCCCTTTCATTAAATCTCGGAAGAAAATAAAATACGGAAACGGGAATTCCGAGAATCATAATTGCAACAATGATTCTTGATGTCAGTAACGATTGTTGGTATATGCCGTAATAAAATTTGGATAAGATGTGAGAGAGAATAATGGTGTAGGTGAAAGTGGTTATTGCTTGAAAGAGTTTTCCCGTTGCGATAAAAAGAGATCTTTTGAATAATCCCATTTTATTCTAAATTTATGTTGTAATCTCTCAGTTTTTCCTGACTTTTCTTTGCCCATATCGTATATTTATTCAGAGAAAAACATTTTTTCAGTGCTTTTATGGCAAGATCTTTATTCCCCATCATTTCAAATGTCAAACCAAGATTGTAATAGGCCTCGTAAAGATTGGGAGACATCTCCAGTGTTTTTCTGAAATGCTCTATTGCATCGTTGTACATGCCTCGATCCATGTAGATGAGTCCGAGGTAATATGTAGAATAGATTATTGCCTTTTTATTTTTATTCTGATGGATGACGTCGGACAGATATTCGATTGCCTCTCCGTAATTTTCCTTTTTATACATGATATACCCCATATTCGTATGTGCTATTGGGTCATCGGGTATTTTCATTATCACTTTTTGGGCGATTATCATTGCATCATCAAGTTGTCCCTTTTTCATTAATGCCCATGTTAACAGGTTCTTGGCTTCAATTTCATCCGGAGCAAGGTTTACTGTTTTTTTTAGTACTTGAATTGCCTTGTCGTAATCTTCTTTTATTATATTGTTCCAACCGTCATCCAGTAGTGTTAAAACATTTACCGGAGAGACTTTCATTGCCTGAACAAAAGATTTAACATTTTGAGGATTACCATCACTGCTTGTCGATCTAATATTATTTGAAATTTTCTTTATTTTTGCTTCAATTTCATCTAAATCTTTTCTTATTTCTTTTATTTCTTTGTATAATTTCACTAGATTTCTTTTTATCAATTCTTTTTCTTTGGGACTGGTCGTTTTAATGGCTTTTGATTCAAGCATAGAAAGTCTTGTTTTTAGTCGTTTTATATAGATGTCCATACATTACCTCGTCATTATTTTTATAATTAAATCCGGAATTTCGTTCAACGATTTTACAAAATCAATTGCTCCGGTTTCTATTGCCGCCTTGGGCATACCGAATATCATTGCCGTGTTTTTCGATTCCGCAATTGTTATTCCCCCAAAATTTTTTATCGTTTTAATTCCGTTTGCCCCGTCTTTTCCCATACCCGTTAAAACGATACCAATCAAATTGTTTCTGTATATTTTTGCCGCCGAATCGAACAGAGGTTCACAGGAAGGCATTACGCTATTGATTTTTTCTCCTCGTATTAATCGAATTAAATTTTTATCCTCATCAATTGATTCGAGCATCATATGATACCCTGCTTTTGCAATATAGGCATTTCCCTTTCTAATTAAAGTTCCGTCTTTTGCCTCTTCTATGTTTATTTTGCAATCTCTGTTAAGGTGTTTGGCAAACTGCCTGGTAAAACCTTCCGGCATGTGTTGCACAATAAGAATAGGAGCAGGGAAATTGTACGGGAACTCTTTAAGAAGCAGAGTCAATGCCTTTGGTCCCCCGGTGGAAGCTCCGATCACAATAGCAAGATTTTGATTGAGTTCACTTATATCGTATTTCTTTTTTTTAAAGATTAATTGCTGTTTGTTTCTTGATTTGATATCAATTTTTACTGCATTTCTTATTTTACCTATGAGATCTGATTTTACCTTTTCAATATCAAATGAAATAGGGCCCGAGGGTTTTCTTATAAAATCCACAGCTCCCATTTGCAGAGCTTCGATTGTAGGACCGGCACCACTCTCCGCATAAGCACTTAGAACAATTATAGGAGTTGGTTTCAGATCCATTATTTTATTGATTGCGGAAATACCGTCCATGACAGGCATCTCAATATCCATTGTAATCACATCAATCTGTTGTT
>JAACEC010000035.1 GCA_011682715.1 Pseudomonadota bacterium | reverse complement strand
AGAGAAAAATCTATCATCGTGCATTTATTTCGGCATCTCCCTGAACACTACCTTTTATTTCCACCTCGTAGGTGTAAATAAAGAAAAACACCCCACCACTTCTTGGCTCTCCCTTCTATAGAGGGGAATTGTGAGATGCTGTGAACACCATTTATAATTTACACCTACGAGGTGGAAATAGTGATCCCTCTTTAGCCAAGGCTACCCGCCTGCGCTTAAGCTTCGACAGGCAGGCTCTCCTTTCCAAATCCATGGCGGATAAACTATCTCTAAGCAAGAGGAACGGGGGGTCTCTTACCATTAGTCTATACAGTATATTTTACTTTTATTGCCCACTTTTTACTTCTTTCTCCTAATGACTCGGCGAGGTGGTAAGTATGTCCATCAACCTAACAAAAATTGTTATATTTTACATGCATTTTTTGCCAATAATCATATAAATAGAAAAGGAACGATTTTATCGTTCCTTTGAGCGTCCCCAACGGGAATTGAACCCGTGCCGCAGCCTTGAAAGGGCTGTGTCCTAACCGCTAGACGATGGGGACGTTGGTGAGCCGCGTGGGTTTCGAACCCACGACACCCGGCTTAAAAGGCCGGTGCTCTACCAGCTGAGCTAGCGGCCCATCGAGATATAGCTTATATCATAATCCAAAAATATTGTCAACAGCAACATTCTCAGGTAAGTGCCGGAGGTCGGACTTGAACCGACATGGAGTTGCCCCCGGAGGATTTTGAGTCCTCTGCGTCTACCAATTTCACCACTCCGGCAAATGCTGTAGGAATATATAATATTTTTTACAATTTATCAAGTGCTTTTTCTTCGATTTCTAAAAATTTCCTGCAAACTCGTTCTATTTTTTCATTTTCCACATCTGTCTTGGCTTCTTCCTCATACAACCCAATCAAATCGGATACACGAGAAATCCCGATTTCCGTTCCGTATTTTGCGAGATATGAAACGGCGACTTTTCTATTGTTCTTTATATCTTCAAAAATTGTCCTTAACTTGCTTTCTTCTTTCTCATATAGCTTATTCTCGATTATATATTCAATACCGAGTTTGCCGTTATAATAACCATTCACCATACCCGGAGTAGAAATATACGCCAAATTTTCAAGTGTCTCCTTCGCTATTTCCTCTTTTGTCCTTGTCACGGCGGTATCATTCAAAATTACAGCTATAAAGGGCCAGGATGTTACTATCTTACTTCCCTTTGTTGTCTGATTAAAGAATAGACCGTAAAAATCGGATATATTTTCACCGTATCCCGTAATAAGCCCCCAATTTTCCGTATAATCCAAATGAATCGCAATAACCGGTAATCCTCTGTTTATGCTATCCACGATTTTCATCACAGTCAGAGGGGCAGCTTCCTCATCTTCCGCTCCCATTCTCGTTTTCCATCTCATACCCAGCGCGTTTAATAGATATTCTCCCGTATTGAAACCGGTAAAAGGATCCATACAAGACATCGATAAATCCGGGTAAATGTTCGTTCTAAAAGCATGCAAGCTCGTACCCAACAAAAACTCGTAATCAAAATTGTATCCGACATATTTCATCAACGATTCCAACGACAAAAAATAACTGTTTTTACGTATATCCGCAGGAATTATCTCCGGGACGTTAAACAGCATTCGTTCCACATTAATCTCCTACAATATAATGATAAAGCAATTTCGCCGACTCCTTGATTCCCTTAACATGAGTTCGCTCCATTGCATGGGATGCATCGATACCGGGACCGATAAGCGCATGTTTCGCGTTTAATCCGGCACTTATTGCGGCACTTGCATCAGAGCCGTAATGAGGGAATATATCCATGGCATAATTGATCTTATTTTTTACCGCTATATCTTTCAGACGCATCGTTAAATCGTAATTATACGGTCCCGACGAATCCTTTATGCATATTGCCACATTATCCTCTTTGGACGCTTGCCCTTTTCCAACGGCACCCATATCCACTGCGAGAAATTCCGCCGTATCTCCGGGATAACCGGCTCGTGCACCATGTCCCACTTCTTCATTATTGCTTATAAAATAGTATGTATCATATTCGGGAATCATACCGTTATCCTTCAACTTTAAAAGAGCTAAATAGAGAACGGCAACACCTGCCTTATCATCAAGATGGCGAGATTTCACAAAACCGCTTTCGTTCACAAACACGCGAGGATCGAAGTGCACGTAATTACCCACGGATATTCCCAGATTTTTCACATCTTTATCGTTCTTCACAATTTCATCAAGTCGCACAACCATATTTTTATCCGTTCTATCAGTCGTTCCTACTTTATCGTAAACATGAACGGATGTCTCGTTATAAAGTATCGTTCCCGTGTAAAATTTACCGTCAAATGTTTCAACGGTGCAATACTCTCCTTCCACGGAATTCATCGTATATCCCCCGATTCTGGATAATGTGATACTGCCGTCTCCCTTTATCTCCTTAATCATAGCGGCAAGTGTGTCCACATGTGCCGAAACAGTCCTCTTAATAGATCCGTTTTTCCCTTTTATAAAACAGATAAGAGCACCCTTAACGGTAACATCACATTTCACATCAAGTTTCTCGAATGCGTTTTTTACATATTCAATAGCTCTTTCAGCATGTCCGGAAGGACTTTTCGTCTTTAACAAATCCACCAAGAAATTTGTGACCTTTTCCATTACTGCTCCTTTGTAAGATAAACTGTTTGCGTATTGTAGGGAATATTAATCCCCTCCTTTCTAAATGCACTTAAAACTCTTTTGTTCAACTCCCTTATACTGCCCCAATATACATCGGGCGATACCTTTATGATACCCCTTATGTAAACGGCCGAATCTCCCAGTTCCGTTACCCCCTGTACCGATGATTCTCCGAGATATTTTCCCTTTATTTCATCGGCATATTTTTTTATTATTTCATTCATTACATTCATCGCTTCGTCAACATCGTCGTTATAACCGATTCCTACCTTTACGATCACCCTTAAAAAATCTCTGTTCATATTTACAACTTTTCTTATATCCCCGTTGGGGATGATATACACCTTCCCTGTAAAATCCCTTATATACGTATTATGTAAATTTATCTTTTCGCATGTCCCTACCGTACCGTCGATTTCAATAACATCACCGATATAGTACATTCCTTCCATTATTATAAACAATCCTGAGATGACATTCTTTACCAATTCCTGAGCTCCGAACCCGACTGCAAGACCGAGAACCCCCGCACTGGCTACGATTGCAGATGTGTTTATGCCGAATTTGTTAAGAACAATTACCGTAGCAAAAAAATAGATCGTGATTTTGGCTATGTCACTAAAAAGATGCGTTATGGTAACAAACTGTTTCGGTTTCATCTTTCTTGTATTGGCGTGTTTTACGGAGCCTCTAATTATCTTTTCAGTAATATATACAGTTAGGTAAGCCAATGCAAAAACGATTACCGTAAAAATAATCTTCGGTAACCATATATGAATAAAATTCGACAGAAATACTTCCATAAACACTCCTTTTATGTTATTATACTTTTATAAAATATTTTGTCAATTAAACGGAGGGTTTAAATGAACAGCATTTCAAGACTTGTAAAGAACGAAGATCTTAACCATCACGGAACACTTTACGCGGGTAGAATGGCCGATTGGTTCGTTGAGGCTACATTTATCGAGGCTACCATGCACTATGGGCACCCGGAAGGACTTGTCTGTCTTAAAATACACGGATTGAAATTTTCTAAACCGGCAAGAAAAGGGGATATCGTGAAAATCGACACATCTCTTGCTTACACGGGAAAAACGAGTATTACCGTTTACGGGCACGCATCAAATGCTCTTCACAGTGACGACACAATCGTCGAAGGTTTCGTAACATTTGTTTCAATCGACGAAAACGGTAAGAAAAAACCGCATAACATCGTTTTTAAACCGGAAACCGAAGAAGAAAATAGGATCTACAACGCCGCAGTGGAACTTAGAGAAAACGAGCTAAAAAGCAGAAAAATATGAGGAACATTGTACTTGCTTCAAAATCCCCCCGACGAATCGAACTATTAAAAAGAGAGGGACTCGATTTTAAAATCACACCCTCCGATATTAACGAGGAAAGATTTTATGACGATGATGCCACTCCCGAAAAAAATGCAATGAAAATTGCCGTGGAAAAAGCAAAAACGGTTTCCCCAAAGTACAAAGACAGTTTTATTATCGCTGCCGATACCATGGTTGTAATCGGAGGAAAGATCCTCGGTAAACCTGTCAACAGAGATGAAGCCCGATATATGATTCAACTTCTTTCCGGAAAGGTACACCGTGTTATCACGGGGTTTTGCGTACTTTACTCCGAGACAAACGAATATGTTACCTCTTTTTCAAAAACAGATGTCACATTCAAACCGTTGTCTCTCAAAGAAATTGACGAGTACCTCGATAAAATCGAATTTCTTGACAAAGCGGGTGCCTACGCCATTCAGGATTACGGGAATACCATAATAAAGAAGATCGAAGGGAACAAAGATAATGTAATGGGATTGCCAGTAAAACGGGTTATCGAGATATTGAACAACTTCAAACCGGGGGTAAATCGGCAATGTTGAATCCTATTTCTTACAAAGATAACAAAATAATCATACTCGATCAGACAAAAATACCCAATGATGAGACTTACATTGAAATCGACAGCATACAGAGACTATATGAAGCGATAAAGAAGTTGCAAATCCGCGGTGCCCCTCTACTGGGTATAGCCGCCGCATACGGAATTCGTCTAAGCTCTGTACTAAATATCAACAAAAACACAGATGATTATAAAAAATCTCTCCTGAAGGATATCGTGCTTCTCAAATCCTCACGGCCTACCGCCGTAAATCTTTTTAATGTTCTTGATAATACGGAAAACATAATAAAATCACACGATGATAAATTTCGCATTCATGAGTCTCTTGTTGCTCTTGCTGTGCATGAAGAGGACAAATCGATGTGCGACAGAATCGCTGACAACGGCGTAACTCTTATAAAGGAAAACGCAAAGATTCTTACACACTGCAATACGGGAGTTCTCGCCACGGGAGGCATAGGCACGGCACTGGGAATAATATATCGCTCGTTCTGGGAAGGGAAAAATCCCAATGTTTACGTGGGAGAAACCAGACCTCTCCTGCAGGGGGCAAGACTCACGGCATTTGAACTGGCAAGTGAAGGGATAAACGTACATGTTCTACCCGATAGTGCAAGAGCTTACATAATGAAAGATAAAAATATAGACATTGTCATAACGGGAGCGGATCGAATTGCCATGAACGGGGATACCGCAAATAAAATAGGGACATTCGACACGGCAATAAATGCAAAGTACTTCAATATACCGTTTTACATCGCTGCGCCGACTTCGACATTCGACAAAAATGCCTCCGATATGAGTGATATTCCCATAGAACAGAGAGCTCCCGAGGAGTTATACAAAATCGGATATCAGGGGCTTATTAAAACAAAAACGGATTTTATTAATCCTGCCTTCGATATAACCCCAAACGAATTAATCACCGGTATCATAACGGAAAAAGGAATCATATTACCACCTTATGAAAAGAACATACCTGATTATATTTAGTTTAATATTTATTTTTCCCCTTTACGGCAGAGATCCGGACATCCCGCTGAAGATGGATGTCACACTTCCGTCAGTTGTATACTTCAGTAAAGCTGATTCTCTGTCGAAAATGCTTCTCTATCCCTATATCTACTCGGATACAATGAATAAACTGTCTATTGAAACAGAACCGTATCCTTTCAATAAATTCTTCTCCTCCCTATCCGTTTACAGAAATAATTTTTCTTACAATGTATTCTATCTTTTCAGGAACGATTCGCTTTTATATCCTCTCATAAAAAATAGTATCGGGTTCAGAGTTTACAATGTACCTGATAATGACTTTCTGTTTTCTGTTTACTACGATAACAAATCCGTAGGGGAAAAGCATAACTTCCTTCTAAACTTTAATATATTCAAATCGATATCGTCTGAAAAATTTACAGTCTTAACGGATATAGACCAGACAATCGAGAACAAACGTACTTCGGGTATCGAGAGGATGCTCACAACTTCATCTCAGTTTGATTATAAATTTAAAAATTCCCACGGCATTTTTTTCCATTTTAAATCTTTCAATAACTGTATTGTCCCCGCTCTCGGTTACCTAAACAAGAGGGAACTGTACCATACGATTTATCTCGGTGCCAAACTCATAGATAAAAAACCGTTCCCTTATGCAAGCATAAAATTCTATTTTTATAAAGGAAGCATCAGTTTGTTCTACAACCCCACATACGAAATCCGCAATTTTTATGATTTTGCGGATTCAATCCCCGATGTCTTTTTACCGAAAGTAATCTATCTCCACAATGTGAAACACTATTCCGGTTTTAATCTTAAATTTATGGGTATTAATCTTTACAGCTCCTACGGGGATTACAGAAATGTCCCTTATTTCGATACATTGACAAACAGTATTATGATAAACGACAGTATTCGTTTGATCAAATCGGGCTTTAATCTGGCATACGAGAAAATGCATATATCTTTTTCATTCAATCTGCTGAACAACTTCGCATACGGAGATTCGCTGATTGTCCCGGATTTTTCTTCCTCTTTACATTTTTGCTTAAAAAATGACAATGTAGCTTATGTTCTCGAAGCTTCTTCCGATTTTGATTACATAAAAAATTACAAATTCGTCCCTTTTACATTGCTTACAAAAAGCTCCATCGGCATTAGATTGTCCCCGGAGTTTATTTTGCAAATATACGGTGAATATAATCCGCGTTACAAAATATACGGGGAGTTTTACAGTCTCCCCGCATATAAATACGGTATATTGATCGATTTAAATCAAACCGGATTTTAAATTTTTATATATTTCTCGAGATATTTCCTGTTATCTTTAATTCTTAGCTGATCGAAAAGAAAATCGAATTTTTTCTCCCATGTCTCTTCAATTGCTTCCCTGATGTCAACATCCAGTGTCCACAGCTCTTTCTTATAATCACCGTTCATCTTCTTTCTCGTTTTGTATATAAACTGCTCGTCGGTCATCCCCTCTTTTCTCTCGGATCCGTATTTCTCGAATATGGTTTTAATCATTTTTTCATATAGATCTTTCGGGAACTTCGGATGATTGAACATTATGTTTTGAAATCCCGTTGCGAGATGAACTTCAAGTGTCCTGTTATCGGGAAAATGATGGAATGCCTCATCGGGTAAAGTCGATGCCCCGTGCTGTACGACACCACCTATTTTATACTCCCTTCTTGCGACCTCCCCGAGCCTCTTTAACGTATCAAAGTCAATTTTGACCTTTGCTATGGATCCGTCCGGTAAAACCACCCCTCCGTGAGCCGTTCCCGTTTGTATGCTTATCTTGCTGATTGAAGGCATATCACCCAACTCTTCAAGATACCCTTCCATAAATGCTCTCAATTCCTCCTCGGTTGTGTTCCCCTTTCCGATTTCGCCTATTTCTCCCCCTACGGACACGTTTATCCCTGCGGGTTGTTTTCCCCTGATATAACGGGTTAAATCGGCACATATTTTATAGTTATGGTATTGCTGTTCTTTTATCGTCGGTTTCTCCAGTTCAACAAGAGTCGAACTGTCTATGTCTATATTGAAAAATCCCGCTTCTATTGCCTGATCTATTAATTTCTTTATGGAATCGATCTCCGCATCTCTCTTCTCTCCGAAATACTTTTTCGCCTTTACCTGAAAATGATCCCCCTGAACAAAAACAGGACCGGGGTAATCTTCTCTTATTGCTGCGGCAAGTAGTGATGTGACATACTCATCGGGAGATTGCTTTGTGTAACCGATTTCAGAACGTGCAATCTCGAAAAGAATAAGCCCGGCATTGATTTTCTTCGCGCTTCTGAAAACCGCCCTCGATGAATCGTATGTTATCATTCTGAGGTTGATTGCGGGAACAGTAAAATTTACGGTATCGTCATGTGGAACGGACATATAATAATCGTGTATCGATGCCGTTTTAATCCCCCTGTCTGAAGCTATCTTCCTAATGATTCTTCTTGCTTCTCTAACGACTTCCTCGTTATCGTTAATTGCCGAATTAAATGCCAACTCCCTGAGAACTTCGTTTTTTAACCTGTCCTCACTTATGACCTCAAGGTTTTCTCCGTTAAAATCAACAACTCCTTTTAATGCATCATGCAATGCCTCAACACTTCCAATCATTTCTACCTCCTGTTTAAAATATCTTTTAACACCTTATTTACAACGCCCGGATTTGCTTTTCCCCTCATTTTTTTCATAACTTGTCCCACAAAGAAACCGAACAGCTTCTCTTCACCGTTCTTATAACGTTCGACCTCTTTCGCATTCTCCTCAATCAGCTCTTTTACGGCATTTTCTATAGCATTTTCATCTGTTACCTGCGCAAGATTATTCGCTTTTACATAATCGTTCCCATCTTCTCCGGTAAAAATAATGCTGCGAAGAACATTCTTGGCAATATTCATATTAATCGTCTTATTATCGATAAGTTTATTCAAAGCTGCAAGATGTGAGGGTCCCGTTTTTATATCGGAAAATTTCTTCCCGGCTTTGTTTAACTCACCGAGAATATCCGTTGTTATCCAACCTATGGCATATTTCGGCGAACACCCTGATTCCACCGATTTTTCGAAAAATGATGCTATGTATGGAAATTCAACGAGTATCTCCGCCTCTTCCTTTTTAATGCCGTATTGCTTAATTAAACGATCGAATTTTTCCCCCGGTAATTCGGGTATGCTCTTCCTCTGTTTCTCAATATCTCCATCGTTCAAGATAAGTGGTATGAGATCCGGTTCTTTAAAATACCGATATTCGTTAACACCCTCTTTTTTCCTCATGGGGATTGCCATTTGTCTCTTTTTATCCCACAACATCGTTTGCTGGATTATTATTTCACCTCTGTCAATCGTCTTTATCTGTCTCGAAATTTCATATTTTATGGCTCTTTCGACGGCTTTTAACGAATTGAGGTTTTTTACCTCCGTCTTCGTTCCTCTATTTTCATCTTTGCTAACGGAAATGTTAGGTTCGCATCTGAATTGCCCCTTTTCCATGTCGGCATCGGATGATCCAACGTATCTGACTATCTGCCTTAATCGTTTCAGGTAAGCAACCGCCTCTTTTTCATTTTTGATTACCGGTTCGGAAACAATTTCCATGAGCGGTACACCACTTCGGTTGAAATCAACGAACGAATGACCTTCCGCCGTATGAAAGAGTTTTCCCGCGTCCTCTTCTATATGCAGTCTCGTTATGGCGATTTTCTTCTTTCCGTTCCCCGTATCGATTTCCACATAACCTCCCTCAGCGAGAGGAATGGACTGAGTTATTTGATACCCTTTGGGTAAATCGGGATAAAAGTAGTTTTTCCGTGCGAAAATCGATCTCATATTTATTCTTGCGTGAAGTGCGATTGCTGTTCTCACGGCAAGTTCCACCGCTCTTTTGTTAACCCTGGGCAATGTCCCCGGCTCCCCCATACAAACGGGACAGATGTTCGTGTTCGATTTTCCCAAAAATTCGACTTTACAACCACAAAACATCTTTGTTTTCGTTTTTATCTGAGCATGAACTTCTATTCCTATCGTCGCTTTATACATAATTTACTCCTCGGGTAAGGCTCTATGCCAGTTGCTTTTACTCTGCAAATACTTTGCAAATTGGAACATCGTTTTCTCATCGAATCGTTTTGTTATAATTTGCAACCCTATAGGTAATCCCTCTCTCGAAAATCCTGCGGGAATCGAGATCCCCGGATTTCCCGATAAATTACAGATTGATGTAAGAGCATCGGAATGGTGCATTTGGATGGGATCGTCTATTTTCTCTCCGAATTTGAATGCAGGATTAAATGTCGTAGGCGTTATCAGTATATCGTATTTTTCGAATGTTCCCTTCAATTTGTCCCTTATAAGGCGAGCAACCTTAAAGGAACTCGCATACAGTGCACTGTTTTTCGCCATCAGGATATACGTGCCGAAAAGTATTCTCCGCTTAACCTCTTCGCCAAAACCTTCACCCCTCGTCTTTTTGTACATATCAAAGAGAGAATCATACTTTTCCGTGCGATATCCGTATCTAATGCCGTCATAACGAGCTAAATTCGATGATGCTTCGGAACAGGAAAGAATCTGATAAACGGGAACCGAATATTTGGAAAAATCGAAATCAACTCCCTCCACGTTATGACCATCCCGCTTTATATCGTTCAGCAAATTCGACAGGCTGAGTTTAATGTCCGGATTTAGATTCGTATCGTTTAAATCGTTGCTTACCGCCACTTTGAATTTCTTCGGTGAATAATCGGTAAAATCATACTTTTCCACCTCTTTTGATGTCGTGTCCTTCTTGTCGAATCCGTTTATAACCGAAAATACTCTCTCCGCATCTTCCGCCGATCGGCATATGGGACCAATTTGATCCAGCGATGAGGCAAAAGCCACGAGTCCGTATCGCGACACTCTGCCGTAAGTCGGCTTAAGACCAGTAACACCGCAAAATGCAGCCGGTTGCCTGATGGAACCACCTGTGTCGGATCCGAGGGCAAAAACAACTTCTCTCGCTGCTACAGCGGCTGCCGATCCTCCGCTTGAGCCCCCGGGAACGCGATTTCTGTCCCACGGGTTTAGCGTACTGCCGTAAAAAGAGGTTTCCGTGGAAGAACCCATGGCAAACTCATCCATATTCGTTCGCCCTATAAGTATCCCCCCTTCCGCTTCTATTTTTTCATAAACAGTTGAATTGTATGTCGCCGTATAATCCCGGAGCATATTCGATGCACATGTGAGTTTATGTCCCTTCACCGCTATATTGTCTTTAAGGGCAAAAGGTATACCGAAAAACGCTCCCCGAACATCTCCCGCAGCAACCTTCCGATCCGCTTCTCTTGCTTTTTTAACGGCTTCCTCTTCGTATATTTCAATAAATGTATTCAAATTATTTTTCTTTATTCTCTCAATAAAAAAGCGGACCGTTCCTTCAACGGTTATATTTCCGCCTTTCACGGCACTTAAAATCTGTCCGATTGTTCCGTTTAACAAGAGTTCGTTCTCAGTCATTTAATTTTCCCCCTTCAATATCGTAGGTACGGTGAACAATCCTTCTTTTACCGAAGGAGCATTTTTTATAATTTTATCCGTTTCTTCGAACACATCCGGGTTATCGTTTCTCAAAACCGTTCGCTTGGACGAACTTTGAGTAAAATCGAATTTTTCGTCAAGATCTATACCGAGAGATTGCAAAACATCGAGGAACTCTTGCGTCATATCCTCGAGATCTATTTTATACGACTCAACCTCTTCGTTATTAAGATAGATTTTCGCTATTTCAGCCGCTTTTCTAACATCTTCGTTCTCTATTTTCATCTATTCCTCCAGAAATTTTAACTTTGCATATTTTACGAGAACCCATTTTTTTTCGCCGTTTTCAAGGGCTATGTATGCCCTTTTCCCGTCACCTTTACCGACAATTTTTAATATCCTTATTTTACCAAATACCGGATGAATTGCAAGTTCATTTGACACATTTTCCGTGGGGAACTCGTTTAATGTCCTGACATGGAGTTTTTTCTCTTCCTTCATGAGCTTTTCGGGAATTTCCTTTACAAACCGGGAAACTATTGAAGGCATAATCGAACCTCTGAAATCCCTCACGTGCGAATATGAGATATAGAGTCTCTCCTTTGCCCTGGTCATAGCCACATAAAAGAGACGCCGTTCCTCCTCGATTTTGCTGTCCGAATCAATATTGTTTATATGGGGAAACAATCCGTCCACCGCTCCGACGATAAAAACCGTATCGAATTCCAGCCCTTTTGCACCGTGAACGGTCATCATATTTATCCTGTCGCTCTTTCCCTTCCATGCGTCTATGTCCGTAAAAAGAGATATCTGGTTGAGATATTCTTCAAGCGTGGGAGTCTCTGTTAGGCTGTCGAACTCCTCCGCCGAATTGAGTAGCTCGTCGATGTTCTCCATTTTGGACATATCCTCGGGACTTGTCGTATTGTACATCTTATCGATATATGCCGTTTTATTCAATACAATTTCCATAATTTCCTTAACCCCTTTCCCTTCGGATTCCTTTTTTATGTCGCCGTAAATACCATAAAAATTACGGAATGCCTCTTTTGCCCTCGAAGGCATATCGATGTTTTCCAAATTTGCCAACATTTTGAGGAGCGAGACCCCTTTCATCGCAGCTTCGAGTTCAAGCAGTTCCATACTCTTTTTCCCAATGCCCCTCGGTGGGGTGTTTATCACACGCATCAACGATACATTATCCCTGGGATTCACGATTGTCTTTAAATAAGCAAGTATGTCTTTTACCTCAGCTCTTTCGAAAAATCGGGTTCCCCCCACTACGACATAGGGGATTCTGTACTTCTGAGCCGCGACTTCAAAAACCCTACTAAGTGCGTTTATCCTGTAAAGTATTGCTACATCTCCCGCTTTCGTTCCCTTAGCAACAAGCGATTTTATCCTTTCCATAACGAGATTCGCCTCTTCCATAGAGGAATAACCGTCTATTAACTCTATTTTTTCTCCCTCTTTCCAATCGGTATACAGGGTTTTCCCTTTTCTTTCCACATTATTTTTTATCACGTTCGATGCCGCTTCAAGTATATTTTTAGTCGATCTATAGTTTTCCTCAAGCTTGATTATCTTTGTATTTGCAAATATCTTATCAAAACTCAGTATATTTTCTATATCGGCGCCCCTGAAACTGTATATGGATTGATCGTCATCCCCGACAACACATACATTTTTGTACTTGTCTCCCAATAATTTTATAAGTTCGAATTGCATCCGGTTGGTATCCTGATATTCGTCAACAAGAATGAATTGAAATTTTTCGTTGTAATATTCTTTGATTTCGGGGCACTTACGCATCAATTCGACGGTTTTTCCTATTAAATCATCAAAATCCATAGCGTTATTCCTGAATAAAAACTTAACATACCTGCTGTAAACAGTGGCAATCTTAAGTGTATTAGGATTGTAACCACCTGCAACCATCTCCGGTTTAATAAATTCCCTCTTGTATTTGCTTATAATTCTCCTTATCTTTTTCGGGGCAAAACTCTCTAAGGGAAGATCCATCTCTTTGATTATCTTTCTTATAACGTTTAGCGTATCCTTCTCGTCATATATCACAAAATTTTTCGTGTATCCGATGAGTTCGGCATGTTTTCTCAAAATTCTCGAGCATGTGGAGTGAAACGTTCCCATTGTAATTTTATTGGCAACAGGACCCACAATTTTATAGATTCGCTCCTTCATTTCCTCGGCAGCTTTATTCGTGAATGTCACGGCAAGTATGTTTTCGGGGGAAATTCCATGCGAAATCAGATAAGCAATTCTGTAAGTAATGGTTCTCGTTTTTCCGCTTCCCGCACCTGCGAGAATGAGAAGAGGACCCTCTACGATTTTACAAGCGGCTACTTGTTGTTCGTTTAAATTACGAAATATATTACTATCACTCATAATGAAGGATGATAAAACTTTATCAACCTCGTGTCAAGGCCGGAATTACACGGCTTTTATGGCATGAACGTGTTTTTTTATTCCGCCTGCGATATTTTTGATATTTTCGTTTTTGCTAAATTTTATATACGGTTGTTCTATAGTTTTATCGGATCTTAAAACAATGAGAGGTTCGTAGAGATCATTATACTTTATGATTTTTTCAAAATGCTCTATTACCTCTATATTCGCATTGGGGGCAAAATCAAATAAGACAACATCGGCGTTAAAGGAGAGTGTCACATCGAGTATCATCTCGGCTGTTTGATGTAACCCCGTGTAGAGAATATCAAATCCCACATTCTCAAGCTCCTTGTAGAGTCTTTCGGACTCCTGATCATTGTTATCAATTCCGAGACGCACCATTAAAATACGAATATTTCTCATATTACCTCCCGGGGTAATAAAAAAACTTCCCATTTTCAGGAAAGTTCGATTTGTTAATTGTGCAACGACTTTTACTTCTCATCTTATATTAATAATACCATATTGATTCCAAATGTCAATAGCAGAAGAAAATTTTTGTTATTACAAAGTCAAAATGTAACATACAAAATACAAAGAGAAATGTCACATACGATATCCGCTATTCTATATATGGTACTCATTCATACTCCATTTTGAAGGATTATTTAGAATGTATTCCGTAATTTTTACATACGATTTTTCATTTCGTATAATATGATCATAATAATTGCGTTGCCAAATTCGTTTATCAAATGGCGGCACAATATTTTTTT
>JAACEC010000174.1 GCA_011682715.1 Pseudomonadota bacterium | reverse complement strand
GTCGTGGACAGTGGAACGGGTAGGAATGCGAGAATTGCGGGGCTCAAAGTTGCCGGGAAAACAGGCACTGCACAGCAAAGCAAACCGGGCAAAGGATATAATGGGAGTATAGTTTCAAGTTTTGTGGGATTTTTTCCCGCAGAGAACCCCCAATTCGTGTTGACAATTGTGATAGACAGACCTAAAAAAGCTCGTTTTGCATCGGTAGTTGCCGCCCCGTGTTTCGGAACGATAGGAAATAAGATATCGACAATGAGCCCTTATATCGAAAAGGTGTTTGCAAAAAGATGAAATTGATAGATGTTTTAAACGGCATTGATTATGAAATTGTAAATGGCAGTACGGATACGGAAATAATCAGCATCGATTACGATTCCAGGAAGATTAGCAGGGGAGGTCTTTATATAGCGATAAGATGGACTCATGTAGACGGGCATAAATTTGTAAAGGATGCGGTTGCCAGAAGGGCAAGTGCTGTTGTTATCGATAGAGATTTAAATGAGAATTTTAACGGAATTACGATTGTGAAGGTGAAAAACAGTTATGAAAGTTTATACGGTTTAGCCTCCAATTTTTACGGACGACCGGCAGACAAACTGAATATTATAGGAATAACCGGCACAAACGGTAAGACAACGACTACCTATTTGTTAAAATCGATATTTGAGGAAAGGAAACGCGTTGCCGTTATCGGTACGATAAAATATATCATCGCTGATGAAGAAAAGGAAGCTCCCAATACCACGCCTGATGCACTTGTATTAAACAGAATTTTCTCTGAAGTGGCAGAAAAGGGAATAAAAACTGTTATTATGGAGATCTCCTCACACTCGATAGCCCTCGGCAGAGTTAACGGAATTAAATTCAATACCGTGGCATTCACCAATTTAAGCAGGGAACATCTCGATTTTCATAAGGATATGGAGACTTACTTTGACGTGAAGAGCAAACTGTTTACCGTTTATCCTTCAACGAATAAAATCGTAAATATCGATGATACTTACGGTAGAAGACTGTTTGAGTCTTTAAAAGGAGATATTCGTTCATACGGACTAAATAAAGAAGCCGATTTTTATGCAAAGGAGATAAAAATTACAAAAAACGGTATTGAATTTATATTGGTTTTAAAAGGAGATGAAATTACTATTAAATCAAAAATGCTCGGTGAATATAATGTTTATAATATTGTTCTTGCCTCTTCGATAGCCTATCTTAACGGTTTTACTCCGGATGAAATTAAGTCCGGAGTGGAGAAGGTAGCGTTTGTTGAGGGAAGAACAGAATTGATAAAAGGCGAGGAGTCCGGAATTGATGCCATTGTGGATTATGCCCATACGCCCGATGCACTGGAACGATTGCTTATGTTTGCACATGAGAATAGGTTTTGGAATCGTATTATTTTGGTTTTCGGTTGCGGAGGAGACAGAGATACGGAAAAGAGACCGAGAATGGGAACCATTGCATGTAAGTATGCCGATTATGTAATTTTGACCAACGATAATCCGAGAAGCGAATCGCCTGATAAAATAATTTCGGACATTGAAGTCGGAATAGACTGCGACCATATTGTGGAAACGGATCGCTCAAAGGCTATTGAAAAAGCCGTCGGAACGGCTAAAGCAGGAGATCTCGTCGTTGTTGCGGGCAAAGGGCATGAAAACTATCAGATCACGGGGAATGTGAAAAGGCATTTCAGTGATCGGGAAGAACTGTTGAAGAGGCTCGTATGAAACCGATAAAGTTTGAAGAATTTTTAAGTGCCATAAGATACATTTCCGTTTCAGGAGATATAACGGGATATATAAGAGGTGTAGAGATAAATTCGTTGAATATAGAGAAGGATTTCCTGTTTTTTGCACTTGAAACAGGGAGAAGAAGCGGAGTGCGATTTGCCGAAGATGCAATTAAAAGAGGAGCTATTGCGGTTGTAACCGAACATAAATCTAATGCTTTTCCCTATGTTCAGGTGGAAGATTCGTTGAATGCATTAACCGAATTTGCGAAATATTACAGGAATCTGTTTCAACCCAACGTAATTGGTCTCACGGGAAGTGTTGGGAAAACGACGGTAAAAGAGATGCTTTCCCTTATACTTGGGGCAAAATACGATACCGTCAAAAATATAGGAAATTTAAATAATCATATAGGTGTTCCGTATTCGATATTCGGGATTGAAAATAGTACGGAATTTGCAATATTTGAAATGGGGATGAGCCATATCGGAGAAATAAAATATCTTGCCGGAATTGTAAGACCCAAAATCGGTATTATAACCTCCATTGCCCCCTGTCATATAGGTTATTTTAACGGAATCGAGGATATATTAAAGGCTAAGCTCGAGCTTTACAATAGTTTACCTGAAGGGGGAATTTTCTTTCTCAACGGTTATGACGAGCTGTTGAAAACTATTAAAAGAAGGAACGACATCGAACATATTGTTATAGGCGATAAGGGAGACTATAGATTATCGAATTTCGAAGAGAGTAAAAACGCCATTGCATTTGACATAAACGATGTACGATTTTCCATGCCGATAATAGGTAAATTCAATGCGGTTAATGCGGCGATTGCTGCTGCTGTGGGAGAGCGGTTCGGTGTGAGTTTGAAAGAATCTTC
>JAACEC010000034.1 GCA_011682715.1 Pseudomonadota bacterium | reverse complement strand
AAGTTGTCAAAGAATTGAGAAATAACGGCATGTTGATTGCCACCATTGACGATTCGGAGGACAAGCGCCTTGAAGCGGATTTGGCATTTTATCCACCGGTTCCACAGGTAAACCGAATAGATTGGACAGGCTTTACCGGAGAACTCCGCGTCGGCTGGAAATGGGTAATCCTCCGTCGTGAATTCGTAAATGCAAGGCATTTTGTTGATAAACACTCAAAACTCAACACTCAAAACTCAAAACTTCGCATTTTAGTAACCATGGGCGGCAGTGACCCACAAGGTATGACACTGAAAGCAGTGAAAGCTCTGGCGATGCTTGATGAAGATAATTTTGAGGCCGTAGTGGTTTTAGGCGCCGGATTTCAGCACAAGAAACAACTTAATGATTTGCTGTCCGCTTGCAAACACCATTTTGATGTACGAGAGAATGTCCAAAATATGGCAGAATTAATGACACAAAGCGATCTTGCTGTGGCTTCTTTTGGCATTACTGCTTATGAACTGGCGGCTATGGGGGTGCCTGCTATTTATCTGTGTTTGACTGAAGATCATGCTGAGTCAGCATCAGCTTTTGTGGAGGAGGTTTCTCTGGGTGTATTTACACATGTAAATACAGAAATGATAACAGGGGAAATCAATAACATTCTGAACAATAAATCATTATTACCAAAATTGGGCGGCAACGCAAGGAAGCATATTGATGGACAAGGGGTAACAAGAATTTCTCGTCTAATGATAGAAAGGTTTGAAATTGAAAATGAATAAAATAAAAAAGTGGCAAAATCATACAGGGCCTATATTAGATTCTGTCAAGGGATTTGATGTTATTGAATGTGAGGTTTGTGGGTTTAAGCATATTATTCCAATTCCAACACCAGAGGAGTTAGAAAAATTATACGAAGAAGAATTTTATTCCACCGAAAAACCAAACTATTTCAAGGATACAGAAGAAGATTTGGAGTGGTGGGAAACGACTTACCGTAATTATTACCAATTGTTTGAAAAATATTGCCCGAAAGAGAGTAGAAGATTACTTGAAATTGGTTCAGGACCCGGATATTTTTTGAAGTGTGGAAAAGAACTTGGTTGGGATGTTCTTGGATTTGAACCCTCGAAACAGGCTTATGAATATTCACAGAAATTTGGTATAAGTGTTGTAAATGAGTTTTTTAGCGAGAATAATGCAGATAAATATGGTAAGTTTGATGTTGTGTATATGAATACTGTTATTGAACATTTACCAGATCCGATATCACTGATCAAAGCCACCAAGATTGTATTAAATCCTAATGGAATTGTTTGTATCATTGCACCCAATGATTATAACCTTTTGCAGAATATTTTAAGGGAGAATTTGGGTTACGAACCATGGTGGGTTGTTCCACATCACCATATTAATTATTTCGATTTTAAATCAATTAAGAAACTTCTCGAAAGGCTTGGATTTGAGATCGTTGAATCTACTGGAACATTCCCTATGGAATTCTTCTTATTGAGTGGAGATAATTATGTGGGAGATGATAAACTGGGAAGAGAATGTCACTTTAAACGAAAGATATTTGAAGCAAATATGTATAAATACGGAAGAGAACAATTGAATATGATTTATAAAGCTTTAGCAAAACAAGGGATAGGAAGGGAATTTGTGGTTGTTGGAAGGAAAACGGGGGATTAAGGAAATGGTCAACAGTAGCTTAAGAGAGAAGTGGGCCATTTGTTTAGGTGGATCAGCTTCGAAGATTCCTATAGTAGAATCAATAAAAGCAAAAGGGCTGAAATGTTGTATTATTGATCAGAATTCTGGTTGTGCTGCTAAAGATCACGCTGATTTATTTGTCAATATTAGCACTTTTGATTCAGAAGCCATTATCAGCCAGTTAGAGGAATTAGGAATTAAAGATAACATATCCATTATCTTTGCATATACTTCTTTAATGCAGGCTCAATATTCTGCATTACGAATTTCAAAGGATTTAAATATTTCAGGTTGGTCTGAGTTATCAATTAACTATGCATGGAATAAACAATCCTTTAAAAATCTGTGTCATGAAACCGGAATATTAACTCCTGAAAGTATTGTATCAAATGATATTAATGAAATAAAAAATTTTATTAAAGAAAAAGGCAAGGTTGTTTGTAAACCAATAAAAGGTGGCATAGGCTCAGAATCAGTTCATTTTATTAATTCGACAAATTTTAATTCTAATCTATATAAATTTGATTCACTTCTTTTCGAAGAGTATCTTGGAAACGAATTATATTCACTAGATGGATTAGTAATAAATAACAAAATTATTTTTGAGTTAGTTACGAGAAAGATGGTGAGCCCAATTTCATTTGCAACTGTTGGATTCATTTGCAACGTGAGTGAGAATGTAAAGAATACTATAATAATTAAATCAGAAGAATTACTAAAAACTCTGAAGTTTAACAATACATTTTTTAGTTTTGATATTTTAGTGCATAATGACTTATTTTATTTTTTCGATTCCGCGCTTTTGCTGGACTGTGAGGTCGACAGATTGTTAAATTGTATAGGAATTGATGTATTTGGATTATTTATTGATTGTTTTTTGGGGAGAGAAGATATTGAAAAAGTGATATTCAATAAAAAAATTGCAATGGCATTTTTATATCCTACAAAAAGGGGAATAATAAGATTTTTGCCCCCAGATATAGTTGGAGATCGAACATCAAATATCATTTTAGAATACAATAAACAGATTGGGGATTCAGTAATAAATAATGGTTTTGTATCCAGCAAAATTGGCCATATAATCGGAGAAAATGTAAATTGGAATCAACTCAGTAAAATGTCTTCAAATATAGAAAAAAAGATACACATTGAATAATACAGAAATAAAATAATTATGTAGCTTAAGTTGATATAAAAACAGGAGGAACTGTTATGAGGGAAAATATGTTTCGCGGAGATTATAGTTATGAATACCCAGATGAGCAATTCATCAGATACTTCTCCCACATTGTTCGAAATAATAAAATACAGACAGTATTAGATCTTGCATGTGGAGGCGGAAGACACTCGTTGGTTATGTTAGAAAACAATCTTGACGTATATGGTGTTGACTTAGAAGCAGGTATCAAAACTGTTCAGGAAAGACTGGGAAAAAGTGATTTTAGAACAAAACTATCAAATTTTAAAATTGGGTCACTTTATAATATCCCTTTCGAAGATAAAAGATTTGATTTAGTGGTTTGTTGGAGGGCTTTTCATTATGGAAAGAAAGAAGATATACTCAAAACATTATCAGAAATAAAAAGGGTTATTAAAAAGAACGGCATTATATTGATGGCTGTTAGATCAGTAGAAAGTACTGATTACACATATAACACCCAAAAGGAGTTAGCAAATGAACTTGGAACAATTATTTTTGCAGATAGACCACCTATACATTTTTTTGAAAAAAATGAATTAAGAACTTTATTGTTAACTAATAAGTTTAGTATCGATGTGCTTGAGGAATATGGATTTACAGATACAGGAAATGGAATCAAAACAAGACACCAATGGATAGTAGTTAGTGGCAAATTGTTGTAAATTAGCAGCTGGAGATACTATTAATCCCTTGAAAGACAACACAGATGTTCCCGGATTTGCATGGATTTGCGGGAAAACCCAGGAAGATATAGCTGAAAAATATAATAAAGTTATGAATACTCTAATGATTGAATATGACTAAAACAATACTAATTTTAGGTGCAGGAATTGAGCAGACAACAGCAATAAAATTATCAAAAGAGATGGGGCTAAAAGTAATTGCCGTAGATGGAAAACCAAACGCACCCGGTTTGAAAATAGCAGATGTTGGAATAAACACAGATATAAAAGATGTCGACGCAGTGATAGGGATAGGTAAAAAGTACAAAATAGACGGTGTAATGACTCATGCTGTTGAAATACCGCAGAAAATTTCTCAATTAAAAGAGCTTGATCCGAATTTCCAACTGCCTTTGATTGTCAAGCCTGATTTGCCCTTGATCGGGAAAAAAGATGTTAGAGTAGTTTGGAAATTATCTGACTTGGAATTAGCTGTTAAATCCGCCATTCAATCATCCGGCAATGGTTTTGCCGAAGTGGAAAAATATATTGATGGTGTTGATGTAAGTGCCCTATTTTTATCAAGGTATGGTGAAACGAAAATTGTAAGTTACTGGGATGAGTTAATAGGGTTAACAGACGATAATTTTATCAAGGGAATTGGGGTAAGCGTGCCTTCTGTTATTGAAGTAAGCAATATGTCATCCGTGGTAAAGAATGCGATTAAAACATTTAGTCAAAATTTCAGCGAGATAAATGCCTTGATAATTTTATCTTTTCGGATTGATTTTTCAGGGGATCCATATCTTATAGAAATGCATGGTGATTTGGGTGGAGATCTGATTGCCGACGTATTGTTTCCTGCGGCTTTTCCAGATTTTAATTTTTTCGATATGGCATTGGAAGTGGCTATTGGTAATAATATTCTTCAAAACTCAGAAGTAATTCCTACATGTTTGATATACAATGTCACTCAATTTGCTGATGAGTTGATTCAGAACGCTATGATTTGTGGCGATGCTTTTTCTCTTCAAGAAGGAGACTTGTTAACAAATCTAAAGCGTTTGAATTTTCTGATTAATAAATCGAAGATCTGTTTAATGAAAATGCCACGCCATGAAGAGTGGTTAAAAGATATTAGAAATTGAAAGGTAACAAGATGAAATCTATTTTATTTCTTGGTGGTGGTCCGTTAGGAATTCCAATTATTAAATGGGCCAAAGAGATAGGCTTTAATGTTATTGTGAATGACAGAAATGTCCAATCTCCCGGAGTAGCACTTGCGGATGTTAAAATTAATTTTGATTCAACAGATATCAGAAGTTTAACAACTTGGGCAGCAAACTATAACGATAAATTTAATATTCGATATTGTTATTGTGGAAGTGATTTTGGGCTATTAACATCTGCGGTGATACATGATGTTTTAGACATTCCACATTCCCTTCTGAAATCTATTATCAACGGATTAGATAAAAATCTTATGAAAAAATGTTGGGCTGGTTCTGATGGTATTAACTATCCTTTATCTAAGATAGTTAATTCTGAGCAAGAGATTGTTGCTGCTGGCAAGGAATTGGGTTGGCCTTTAATTATTAAACCGACATCGTCTTCCGGTAGTCAGGGGGTAAGTCTTGCAAACAGTGAGAGAGAAGTAGCTCTATATTTTCAGGAAGCGAAAAAATATGCCAATGCTGGCCATATTATCGCTGAGCAGTTTATAGAGGGTAGCCATCATGATGTAAATGGATTGTTCTGGGATGATGTCTTTTACCCGTGTGGTATAGGAGACCGGTTTTTTACACCTTTCCCATATTGCGTGCCTCATCATGGTTATTTCCCGTCAAAGCTTACTCCCTCTCAAAGGCAAGAATTGTATGGTTTGCTTGAAAAAGGTGCACGATCAATGGGTATTACTTGGGGACCGGTCAAGGCCGACGCTGTTTTCTGGAATGATCAAAGCTATATATTAGAAATATCGCCACGGTTTCATGGAGATATTATTACTTCAAATGTAATGGGTTTTTTAAAAAGCCGTAATCCGATATATCAACTATTACGATGGATTTTTGACAAGGACCAAATTGAATTTCTTTCTGTAGATTCTGATGTTGCTTTTGTGGGTGGATGGAAAACACTGTTTGAACGGGCCGACTATGAGCGATTAAAAGAAAAAGATGTAAGGACATACCTTAAAGTAGAGAAGACAGAGGGAGCCATTAAGAATAATGATGAAATTCTGGGATTAGCTTGGGCTTGGGGAAAAGATCACCAACAACTTAATGAATTGTTACAACTCAGTGAATAGGGGATTTGTTGTTTTATTGTTAAGAAATGAAAGGATGTTATTAAACAAAAAGTATGGAAAAAAGAATTTTAATTCTTGGCGCCGGACTTGAACAAACTCTGGCTATAAATGAAGCAAAAAGCCTTGGACTATATGTTATTGCGTGTGACCAAAATCCTAATGCGTGTGGTTTGAAAGAAGCGGATGTAGGAATTGTTTGTGACATAAATGATACAGGTCATCTTGTGGAAATTGGACGTCGATACAATGTGGACGGGGTATTCTGCCACGCCGTCGAAATACCGCAAGTGGTTTCCGACATAGCAGCACAACTGAAATTGCCAGGACTTTCCAGAGAGGTGGCGGTCCGGGCGACCGACAAGCTTAAACGAATAAGGTGGCTCAGGGAGAATGGCATACCGGTGGCGAATTTTATGCCGGTTTATTCGGCAGATGAGATAGAGGAAAAAGCTAATAAACTCGGGTTTCCATTGGTGATAAAACCGGTTGATAACGCCGGTGCCCGCGGGGTCCGAGTCGTTAATGGAAAAGATGAGCTTAAAGAAGCTTACGGCGAGGCTATTCAGTTTTCAAAGTCAAAAGTGATACTGATAGAGGAGCTGTTATCGGGGCCTCAAATCAGCACTGAATCCGTGATCTATCAAGATCAGTTGATCACGTTTGCATTTGCCGACCGTAACTATGAACTGCTTGAGGATTTTTCCCCCTACTTTATCGAGGATGGCATTAATTATCCCTCGTCACTCCCGGAAGAAACGCAAAAGGCGGTCCTCGCCTTGGTGGATCGGACTATCCGTATTCTGGAGATTGATTTTGGAGCAGCCAAGGGAGATGTTATCATTCACAACGGCGTGCCTAAAATCATTGAGATGGCAGCCCGAACTTCGGGTGGATGGTTTGGGGCAGGCAGTATCCCAATTGCTACCGGAGTAAATATGCTCAAACCTCTACTGCAAATGGCGGTTGGTGATAAACCTGATTTGGAAGTGCTTAGACCGACCAAAAAACTGTTTTGTGCTCAGAGATACCTAATCCCGCGAGAAAGTGGTGAGGTGATTTCTGTCTCAGGGGTTGAGGAAGTAGCAAGCATGCCAGGCGTAGAAATGTTCACAAGCTTTCTGCCGCAGGTAGGTGACAGAATTGTCAGGTCAACGAATCATGCTCAAAGGTATGCTCAAGTAATTTGTACCGGTGCAACCATTGAAGAAGCTATAGGACGGTGCAAAAATGCAATTGCTCAGATAAAAATTCAGTTAAAACCGTTAACGGAGTAAATATTTATGAAAAAAATAAATCTATTGATTATTGGTAACGGCCACTACGCGACAGGGCTAACCGCAATTAGCGGTCAGAAGCAGACAGATAAAGACTTGGGCGTGTTTTTCCCATCAGCCTTAGCCTTACGTTCAGAAGGTTTTGTCAATCAAATAGCCATAGCCGGACGCGATGGGTCAAAATATGGGTTGATAGAGGAACGTTGTAAGCACTTGCGGGATGAATTCGGATGGGAGACCGGGATTAAATTTTATCCAGCGGACGGGGTGGTTGATGAAAAGGCTTATATTCATGCTTTGGAGGAGATGCCTCGACCATGTGCTGCTCTAATAGCTGTGCCGGACGCTCTCCATAAGCAGGTTATCCTCGAATGTATAAAGAATGAAATGCCTTTTTTAGTGGTTAAACCGGCCGTTATAGCCTTGAAAGATCTTTATGAGATTCTTGATGCAATGGAGGGGAAATCTGTTTTTGGAATGGTTGATTACCATAAGGTGTTTGATGAAGCCAACCTGCTGCTGAAGCAAGAGTATGAAAAAGGGGAATTTGGGAAAATTCAGCATATCTATAGTCTTATGTCACAGAGACGGGATATGATAGCCGTATATAAACGATGGCTTGAAGCTTTTCCTGATTTAAATATAAATCATTACTTGGGTAGTCATTATATTCAACTGACTGGTTATCTTACAAAAGCCGAACCTATTGATGTCAGGTCAACAGCCCAATATGGCTTTGTACGTGAAATCACAGGCAAGAATATTGCCGATCTGATTGAGACCCAGATTAGATGGCGGGACCCCTCGGGTCATCTTTTCATCAGCTATCATGTGGCTGGTTGGGCTGACCCATCGGAGACGGAATCGATGACGTATCAGGAAATCCATCTAATGTGCGAAAATGGCCATGTTGACTCTGACCAGCGATACCGCGGCTATAAGACGGTACTAACAGGCAACGGCAGTCAAATTCAGAACCCCTATTTTTTCTCACTGGTAAAAAATCCGCTGGGGCATGTAAACTTGGGATCACAATATGGTTATCTGAGCGTTAAAACATTTGTTCAATCGGCATTAGATGTCATAATCGGACGGAGCCGAATAGAGGATTTCGACCGTGCGTTACCCACTATTCGAGAATCTGAAAGGGTTACGAGTATTTTGGAAGCGGCAGATATAAGCCTCAAAAATGGCTCGGCGGTAGTGAAAATAATAAAGAAAAACGGACGTTATCAGTGCTGTCCGGTTATAAATTAGCAATAAGTTCATTAACCATAAGGAATCAATGTTTCATGTTGTCGGCGCTGCAATAAAGTTGGCTCTTGGTGAAAAAGTGGGGGAAGAAGATTTAATTCCGAGGTATCACAATGGGGTAGCTATCCGATATTTTTTCCCTGAGTCTGGGCGAGTGAAGAAAATCAGAAATGCTGATAATTTTGATAATGTGCTTTGGGTTCATCGATTGGGATTTTTTGTAAAACCGGGAGATATTGTTGAGCCTGTAACAAACCACACCAAGTGAGCAGGTTTCGTCATTACAATGGGAGAGACACGGGACCAGGCAATCGATCGTGCGCTTCAACTTGTCAATGGCATTGAAATTGAGACTGTGCCGGTAGAGTGAATCTCACTGCCCATTGGGCTGCGCCGTCATTATTTAATAATCCAGCTCACGTGAAGGGATAAGGAAACCTATAAGATGGCTTTTACACTCCAGCCAGCAGTGAAAGATGATTTTATTGACAGGAAAGAAGATACCTTGGCGGATATGCTTTCTACCCTGGAAGATAAATCCACCCGAATGGGTTTTGCTTTGGTTGGCCCCAGAAGAATTGGTAAGACCTCCATCTTAAAGGAAGTAGTGCGAAGGCTGGAAGGGGAAAAAGGCATTGTTCCAGTCTATTTCTCCCTTTGGGATCTTGTTGAAAATACCCTTCCTGAGCTTTGCTCCAGAATCACCCTGTCCATTATAGAAGGATTTAAGCCTCATCTCTCATTAAAGCTAAAGATGAAACAACTTCTCAAGGTACCAGTCTTGAAGTTCTTTGACGTTTTACGCTCTCTGGATATAAAACTATCGCTCTTTGATGAAATAGAAATAGCACTAAAAAAGGGGAAAAGCGGAGAAATTGATCCCAACACACTGATTGAGAAAGTATTCCTATTTGGGGATAAGATAGCAAGGGAAAATGGAGTACGGCTTATTCTGGTTCTTGATGAGTTCCCCTCAATAATGGATGTGAAAAATAAGAAAAAACTGGGCGAAGGTATCATAAAAAAGATAAGGACAATCCACGAAGGCCTCGAAAACACTATTTTATGTATCTCCGGCTCGATAAGGAAGACAATGGAAATTACAGCCCTTTCGCCTTCATCTGCCTTTTATCGCCAGTTTCTTATAAAAAATATAGAGCCTTTTGATCTTGAAGCTACTAGGAAAATTTTTGAGAAAAACCTTTATGCAAAGATAAGCACAGAGGCAATAAATAGGTTACATGAGCTTACTGGAGGCAT
>JAACEC010000173.1 GCA_011682715.1 Pseudomonadota bacterium | reverse complement strand
TTGTATAAACATCCCTTGCTTCGAGGGCTTTAATCATAGAATTTATTGCCCTTATAAACATGTTTTTGATGTATTTTGTCTGTTCGTTGACCTTTTGTTCGAGAAGATTTCTATACTCTATGTTTTCTTTCAGCAATTTTCCTCTTTCAATGGCTCTCTTTACAGTCATGGCAAGGTCTGTTATTTTTACAGGTTTTACGAGATAGTCGTACGCCCCTTTTTGCATTGCCGTTTTAACGATGTTGATTTCGGCAAGTCCCGATACGGCGATAAAGGGCAGATAGGGGAAATGATCCCGTATATAATCGATTAAATCAAGCCCTGACATCTCAGGCATTACCATATCGATTATAGCACAGGATGGTATGTTTTTCGAAAGATAATCGATTGCCTTTGCACCGCTTGAAAGTGTGGCTACCTCATACCCGAGAACGGAAAGAGAATCTCTAAAGGTATCCAATATGTTCGGATCATCGTCTACTACGAGTACACTCTCATGTGTTTTGGGTTTTCCATTCAATTGTTCGATTCCTCCCCATTGCCTTAGCCATATACATCGCCGTATCCGCTTTTGTCAGAAGTTCTTTTACCATATTCCCATCGTAAGGGAATGTTGCAACTCCGAGACTGATTGTAATTCTTCCCTCCGGTTGATACTCGGCATTCTTAAAATTGTAATTGATAATAGCTTTACGCAATCTTTCCGCAGCTTTAACAGCCGATTTTTTATCGAGTTTTTTCGCAATAATAACGAATTCATCACCACCGAATTTACACAGTATATCGTCATGTCTGAAGTTGTTTCGCATAACGTTTGCAACCTCCTGCAGCGTTTTTGAGCCCATTAGGTGTCCATTTAAGTCGTTGTAGTTCTTAAAGTGATCCACATCGAGAAAAATTATGGAAAATACTCCTTTGCTTTCAATGCATAGATCAATCTCCTTTTGTAACAGCTCTCTGAAATATATCTGATCATATAAACCGGTAAGCCTGTCCGTTATGGAGACATAAAATGTCTTTTTGTAGGCTTCCTGTATCTTGTCGGTCTGTTCCTGTATGTTTCTGTTGATGTAATAGGAAATGTACGAAATTGTTATAATCAAAGACGAGTACAGCAAAAACGTCGCGCTCATTAGAGAGTAGTTGTGAGATATGTCAAAATGAATAAAATCTTCCCAAAAACTCTTGTAGTGGTATATAATACCGTTGTATTCTCCGACCATGAGCAGTATGAGGAAGATAATACTTGCAATTGCAAATATGAAAACATGATACGCATCCAAAATGAAAGAATTCAATATTATTATTAGTATAAGCATAATGATAAAGGGACTTGTGATACCTCCTGTAAGGTATATAAAAATAAAATAGACGAGAAAATCGATTGTAACAATGAAGAGTGCAAACAGTGAAATGTAATTTTTATTTACCTTATACTTCGACAGGTTGTTGATCTCTTTTAGTATGATAATTGTTACTATGATATAAATGGCGAGAAGTGCCTGTATATAATGAATGGCGGGATTAGGGGGAATGATATCAAGTTTATCAAAAATAAAAAATATCAATGTATTTAATATGAGAAGGAATATCTTGATATTCATAACCCATTTGAGTTTGCCCTTTCTTGCCTCTGATTTGTAATCAAGCAGTTTTACCGATTCATCGATATTCAAAAAGTTCTCCCTTATAATTTTCAATATTATACGTATTCCTGTTGTGCAATTTAATATAATTATAGCATATTTCGACTTTTCCGCCACCCGGATAAAGATTTATCATATAATGGGGAATAGCCATACCCGAAATATAGCTTCTTAACGAGTGCACAAGTGAAATGCCCTTTTCGATATCGAGACGGAAATGAGAGGTTCCCCTCGTATTGTCGGGGTGAAAAAGGGCATACGGTTTTACTCCGATTTCCATCAATTTTTTCAACAATATCTTCAATGTTTCCGGATCATCGTTTATTCCTTTTAGTAAAACGATCCGGGCTCCGAGAATGATTCTTGCCCGGGATAATGATAGACATGCATCTGCGACTTCTCGGGTTATCTCAGCCGGGTGGACAAAATGTATGTTCATATGGAGCGGGGTAAAATCGCTTAAAAGAGTGATCAAATCGTTATCTATCCTAACGGGAAAAGCCGAAGGGACACGTGTCCCGATGCGGATAAGACCTACATAGTCAATGCTTTTTAAATTTTCGATGAGATATCTTAATTCGTTATTGTTTGAAAGGAGAGGGTCACATCCCGAAATAAGAACATCAAAGATCTCTCTGTGATTTTTTATATATTCGATACCTTTATCCCATGTATTTCTGCCGAAGTTGACCTTCTTTTCCAAAATCCTTTTTCGTGTACAGTACCTACAATGAATCGGGTATATATTGTGGACAAGGAAAAGAACCCGGTCTGGGTATTTGTGAACGATTCCCGGGACGGGGGAATCCCTCTCTTCTCCGAGAGGATCTTCGAGCCCGGTTGTGTCCTCCGATTCTCTTTTATCAGGTATAATGATACCTCTGAGTTCGGGATGTTTTGATACGAGCTCCCTATAATAACGATTTGCAAAAAACGGATATTTCTCTGCAATAGCTTTTATCTCGTCAAGCTCCAATCCGCTCATGTAATCCGAAA
>JAACEC010000172.1 GCA_011682715.1 Pseudomonadota bacterium | reverse complement strand
TGTTTTGTAAAAACACCTTTGTCATTCACTGAAACGGGGTTAACAAAAGCACATCCGGCTATGACAATCATTACAGATACAACTACTACAGAAAGTAACAATTTTCTTTTCATTATAACTCCTTATTTTGTGTTAATGATAGGGAAACTCTATATTCGGGGTGAAAAGTCGGGGAAAATTGAGTTTTATAACCTGATATTGCCGTTGAAATCCTAAATTTACCCGCTAAATAGCCAAGTCCAAAGGAATAAATGGAATTGTCCATGTTGAAATTACTCGATATCGAGTAAATCCCACCGGAAAATCGCAAATTATTATACCATGAACCGCGTCCCCTCAATTTGCCGGATAACCCCAGCGAAAAAATAAAGGGCGAATTGGTAACAAATTTAGTCACCTCAAAATCCCCGCCTATATAATTATTTGGTAGAATACCAAGAGACAAATTGAACCGTGTGGGAATTCTCGCTGTGTTGTGCTTTGCCCACATTACGCGGGAAAAAATATTGCTGATAGTCAAACCGAGTCTGATTTTCTTAGCATAGTATAAAATTCCCGCATCGGCACCGAAACCGTTGGAATAATCAATTTCTATATCATTGTCAATTAATGTCGAATCATTTGCATAAACACTTCGTGCATATGCAAGGACCCCCCTGTAATATTTTATATTAAACCCGTAAAAAACAGGACCACTGTACGACAAGTTACCGGTCATGGAGGTTATGGTTAATAAGATTTCATCGATGTGAGAGGCTCCTTTGAGCTTAACAAAACTGTCCGAATAGGTAATAACACTGTCTTCAACATCCGATATGCTGATAGGATGCCATGAAATGCCCCCCTCTTTTGATATGAGGGAAACAAAATCGTTCCCTTTAGTCCGTTTTGATAATCGATTAAATCCGTGATATCAACGCTGTCGTATTTTGCAAAATCCATATAAAGTGAAGAAAATTTCATTAGAGAAATATTGGCTGGATTCCAGAAAACTGATGCAGGACTTATACCGTAGCCGCTAAACGCGTAACCCATTGAAAGAGCTTCTGCCCCCGGGGAAATACCGTAATAATTAATTTCAAAAGGAATATCTCTTTTGGCGGCTGATAATGATAAGAGAGGTAATAATAAAATTATAAATGCCAATTTTTTCATTTTACCCCCCTTTAACGATGTCTACGCTTCTCGATGCTCCGATTCTATCCGCTCCGGCGAAAATCATCGCTTGTGCTGTCGCAAAATTCCTTATGCCACCGGCTGCTTTCACTTTCATCTCTTCTCCGGCAATGTATTTCAAAAGGGCTACATCACGCAAGGTAGCGCCTCCCTTACTAAATCCCGTTGAAGTTTTTACAAATGACGCCCCTGCATCCTTTGCAATCTGTGTTGCAATTACCTTTTCCTTGTCACTTAAAAGGCATATCTCAATAATCACCTTCGTAGTTACACCGAGTGAAACTATGCCCTCTATCTTCTTTCGGACCATATCGGTATTGCTATCTTTAAGTGCTCCTATATTTATGACCATATCGATTTCCGTTGCCCCGTTATCGATAGCCCTTTTTGCCTCGACAATTTTATTTTCACCCGGAGTTGCACCCAGAGGAAATCCAACAACGGAAGCTATTTCAATACCAGTCCCCCTGAGTTCTTGTGAAGCTAATCTTACATAATAAGGATTTACACACACCGCTTTAAACTTATACTCTTTTGCTTCGGTACACAATTTTCTGATATCATAGGATGTCGCTTCCGGTTTTAACAATGTGTGATCAATGTAACTCGCTATATTTGCCCGCGTTATTACCTTATTATCAAATTTATGTACTAATTTATCATAATTCTCGTTGAATGATTTCAATAGTTTAGAAGTCATATTTTACTCCTTTCTTAAGCGAAATGTAAAGTCCAATGATCCCAGTTATAACTATGCAGATACTCACGAATTGGCTAAGAGTCACAACCTTAAGAATCAAGGCGTTTCCACTGTAAGATCTGAAAAAATCAATTGTGAATCTATGAATACCATAGAGAATAAATAAACTGGATACGAGTATGCCCTTAATTTTAACCCGTGATGCGACGAAAATGAGTATGAGAAATATAATGAGCCCATCCATCGAACTATAAAGTTGTGTGGGAATCACAGGTAATGAATGTGTTGCTCCCGGTTTAATAAGCCCCTTCTGGAGTTGATCGATATATGGTGGAGGAAAATCCTTCGCGGGAAAGGATATACCACCATGATAAGATATTTTTCCGTAACAACAACCGTTCAAAAAACAGCCGATTCTCCCTACGGCAATTCCGATTGCGAGGGAAGGAGATAGCATATCCATTATATTTACACTGTCTAATTTATAGTGCTTTATATAGATAAACATCGCTATCACTGCACCTATAAAACCACCGTAAAATACAAGTCCTCCATTCCAGACTTTGAACACTTCGGCAAAATTACCGGAAAAGTACTGCCAGTCCTCGAGAACAAACCACAGCCTCGCCCCTATAATCGCTCCGAATACAATCCACAAACTGAGATCAATTACTTTGTCGCTTTCAATTCCTCTTTTCTTCCCGTAATAAACGGCAACGTAAATGCCTACTATGTACGCCAACGCCTGCATTACACCGTATGAATAGATCTTAAAACTTCCGAAATGTAATAATATTCTGTGCATAATTAAATCCTCTCGATTAATTTTTGAATAATGCTCTTCTTTCCCTTTTTACCTGTGGAATAGTAATCGTAATAATAATACTTGTATCCTGCCGAGTGATAATTCCTGTTAGCATTCAACAAGACTCCTATAAGTTTTGTCGAGTGTTGCGAAATTATTTTCTTAACATGCATCATAGCATCTTTATTTGTAACACCGTATCGAACCACGAGTATGATGCCGTCCATTTGTGCACCCAAAATCAGAGGATCGGCAACGGAAAGAACCGGCGGCGAATCGTAAAGTACTATATCAAATTTTTCACGCATTGATCCGATAAATTTCTTCATCTTTTCCGAATTCAGAATTTCGCCGAAATTACCTTTGATTCTACCAGCAGGAACGATACTCAAATTTTTAATATTCGTTTTGTGAACAATATCGCTTATTCTATTCTTCTCTATCAAGTAATTGGAAATGCCGCTTTTATTTTCCATTCCAAACATTCTATGCACCTGCGGTTTTCTAAGGTCGGTGTCAACTACAACCGTATTAAGCCCCATATTTGCGTATGTTATGGCGATATTACAAACCGTTGTGGTTTTCCCGTCCTCCGGTTGTACTCCTGTCACAAGAATAGATTTAAGAGGATTATCAATAGATGCAAATTGAAGATTTGTTCTTATAACCCTATACGCTTCGGCAATGGGGGACTCGGGGTTGTATTGTGTAATTAATTTGTTTTTAACCGCCGTACTGATCTCATGGTGTCTGCCCTTTTCTCTCGCATTTCCGTCAATATAAGGTATAATACCGAGAAACGGCAGCTTAAAGTACTCTTCGATTAGATCCGGAGATTTGATTGTATTATCGAGATATTCAATTAAAAA
>JAACEC010000171.1 GCA_011682715.1 Pseudomonadota bacterium | reverse complement strand
ATCGTTTATACCGTCTCTGTTATAATCGATGCAGGGATACATTTTTCTATAGAGCTTGCTCTTTGTATCGTTAAACCCGTCACCATTCATATCGATGAAATAATCGTTTATCCTGTCTTTATTCTTATCCAGAAAAGGAAATCTGTGTTTGTATCTCTTGCCGGTTATATCGTTTATGCCATCGCCGTTGGCATCTCTGAAAAGATCATTGACACGATTCTTATCCCTATCGCGATATCCGATTATTTTTGCATTTAAAAGCATCGGTATCACCAAGACCAGCAGGCAGAGAATCATTTTTCTTTTCATACTCATAACCTCATAATATGCCAAAATTCATATAGTGTCAATGCTCTATCTACCCTTCAAATTAATTTTATACTTCTTATTTTTATTGACATATACTCTCTTTTTGTATTTTATCTTTCCGTTTTGTCTTACAGTTATCGTATGCCATCCCGGTTTCATCCTCGGCACTCTACAATTACCCCTTCCGTAGTATGCCCCATCAATGTAGATCCAACCCCAAACAGGTGCTTCTACAACCACAAAACCGAATCCGTTGTTTACTTCATAACCATAATCATCATCGTAATAGCCATCATCATAGCCGTAGTAACCGTTTATATAAAAATCGGTACTTGCAATGGAAATCCTTCTATATCTCCTCGGCACTACTCTAAAATACCCGCCGTGTCTGTTGTAACCGAGTTCATTCCTCAGATACATACCGTAGTCATAGGCATCGATTCGAGATCTGGAAGCCACGACAACGAGTTGTTCAGAACCTTCCGGACCGTCAACATACCACCATCTGTCTATCCTTCTCGTTCTGTAAGCACGCAAAAAACCACTTCCGTACTCCGGGTATATTATGCTGACATTTCCCTCGGTATCGATATCATAAACTACGATGTAGCAACTTCTATTGGAACGCACATATACTTTTATTCTATTGCCGGGATAGTATTCGTTTCTGTTGGTCCAGATACTTACTCTAAAATTATAATCATGATGAACTATCCTGTAAGGCTGAACAATGACTCTACCCCCAACGACTTTCGTTACCCTTTCTACACGCCCTATGCTTTTTCCCCTTACCTTGATTTTTGCCTTTTTTACAGTTTTTTTTGTGGTCTTGTAACTCTTTTTTTGACTTGTTTTGTATGTTTCCGCATTTAACGAGATTCCTACAAACATTATTAGGAATATGATAAGTATGCTTAAATAGCTTTTTCTTTTCATGTTCACCTCCCGAAATTAGATACTTTAAGTGACAATTCTCTGTTCCCTTCATCGATTTGATAAGCCCAACTTAATACAACATGATCACTGCACATCGATTCAATTCTAACCTTTGCGAAATGATTGTCATTAGTCCAAATAACATAACCGTGTCCCTCTATCGCTTCAGCTCTACCGGTATTTGACCAACCCTCGGTGGGGGCATAATCAATATCATCAAGCGAATTGATATAACCGAAATCTTGTATATCGTTGTTGTAAGCTCCTGTAACAAGATAGAGAGCGCCGGAAAGCGAATCCGATTCCAGATAAATGTTCGCATCGCTTGAATAATACGGAACTATGCATTCACATGCAAGGTCGAATCCCGCATCATTGGGGTATTCTCTTCTGTCCCACAATACAGCTCCGTACCCTTCCGGTCTCGGTGTATCAAATACATCTTCCTTAGACAATTCACTTTCGCTTCCGTCGTAATCAACGCTCGTAACCGCATAATAATAGGTGACACCGTTACAGACATCCCTGTCCATATAGAATGCCGAGACGGTTGAAGCGATTATCGCATAGGGCCCCGAAGGATCGTATGAACGGTAGACATTGAATTGCATAAAATCCGGGTCACTGACGGGATTCCAGTATAGTGTTACCTTATAATCACCCGTAACACTTGCAAGTCCCGTAGGGATTTCGGGGACACTGTTTTGCATAACGATCTGACACCCCGTAAGGAACAGAATCATGATGAGAAGAGAGAACGCTACTTTTTGTTTCATTTGAACCTCCTTATTAAAAACTCTGCCTATTTTACTGCAATTTGTATGCCAAATTCGCAAGTTACATATAATCATAACTTATCTTCGATTCCCTCTTTTAAAACGCACATTTTTTGTGCATGTGTATTTAAATCTCGCAAATTACATTACTTATAACAATATATCGAATTGGGGAAATGCACAAAAATTGTGCATAATAAAAAAAGGGCAAATTAATTTGCCCTTTTTTTATTAAAGAAACCGGAATCTATCGCAAAACTATTTTTAACAATACGGGATTGTGATCGGTATCATTAAAATGAAGATTCACTCCTCTCGCTTTAAGCACCTTTATATTAGGTGATAACAAAAATCCGTCTATCACTGTAACCGTATTTTCTCCCTCAACATAAGGATGATTGTTGCTCCTGTTCGTTGGTACGGTCGGATCGAATGCCAATGTCCATCCTTCCGGAATCCAATCCTTGGGGATACTCGGAACATTTTTGGGAACCTTGTTTTTATTAAGAGCTTTCAAATCCACACCGGGAAAGATATGGTTCCAATCGCCTCCGACCAATACATAATTCCCCTTTCATATTCCTTCAAAATATGTTTTTTCAAATATTCCAACTGCTTCTTCCTCAGAAATCCTCCCTTGTCGAATGCAGAGAGATGAAGATTTATGACGACCAAATCGTTATTCTTCAATTTATATTTGGTTTCAATAAAACATCTGTCAAGCTGAAAAAGTTTCACAGGCCAGGAATAATTACCGGGAAACGAGTACCTCACCGAATAATACGGTTCGTAATTCGTAAATATCGCCAACCCACCGAGAACACTTCCCATGGGTTTGTAAATTGGCACAGGGACCCATAATGTTTTGTAATTAATCGCAAAAGTGGAAACATAATTCTTCATTTTATTTTGGAGATATCGATATTCATCAACATGAAAACTTCTCGTTGCATTTCTATCTATTTCCTGAATAAATGCGAAATCCGGTTTAATCGAATCGATAAAACCGCTTATGTTTTTAACATGATTCTCCACAACGGCTTTGCTCTTGCCCCTCGATTCATGTCCTCCGTCGAGAAAAAAATCCGCTTCTTTTCCGAGAGAACAATAACCGAGATTCCATGTAAGAACGGACAATGTATCAGGTAATAGCGTATCTCCACTCCCTTCTATTTTTAGCACGGTTTTTTCCGGTGGTTTGTAATCGGTTACTGTCATCACAACCAAAAACGCTCCGAGGACCAATACCACTAATAAAATAACGATTAAAACGGTTTTAAAGAATATATTCCATGCTTTCATATCCTTCTCCTTTTTTTAAATCTTGACATAATCTAAAAAATAGATTATAATCCAAACGAAATCGCGGGGTGGAGCAGTCCGGTAGCTCGTTGGGCTCATAACCCAAAGGTCGTTGGTTCAAATCCAACCCCCGCCACCAAAAGATCCAAAAGGGTCTATTTTTTTATATTCCATTTTTTTAGTTCGGACATATATTTTTCATAGGTTAAGTTAAGGAAGAGAGGTGTAATCGATATATATCCGCCATCAATCGCAAGGGCATCTGTTGAATTGTTCTGATTGACATTCTTAATATCTCCGGTTAACCAATAATATTTTCTGTTAAACGGATCCCGTCTCTCAACGAAACGATCCTCGAATTGCCTATATGACTGATAAGTTATCTTTATGCCTTTTATCAAATCATACGGTAAATTGGGAACGTTTATATTCAATGTAACATAATCGGGTAACTTTTTCTCCTTAACAACGTGGATAAAATCTCTTAAAAACTGGCATGCAGAAACGTAAAGCGGTTTTTCCGTAGCACATGTGGAAACGGCAAGAGAATTTATTCCGGACATCGTTCCTTCCACGGCACCTGAAACCGTCCCGCTATATATAACGTCCGTACCAAGATTTGCTCCTTTGTTTATTCCAGATATGATTAAATCCGGTCTTTCCCTTTTCAAAATTTCAGATAATCCGATTTTTATACAATCCGCAGGCGTTCCGTTTATCGCATATCCGAAAAACACTCCGTCTTTGTAGAATTTATTAATTCTCAACGGCTCATTCAATGTAATGGAATGACCTGCACCGCTCTTCTGGGATAAGGGAGCGACTACGGTAACATCGTGAATATCCTTTAACGAGTGATAAAGTTCATATATCCCCCTTGCATTAATTCCGTCATCGTTGGTTAACAATATCTTCATTTTTACCTCCTAATATGTAACACATAACATTATTTTTAATTTAATGCAAGAATGAAATTCCCTTCATTTGATTGAGATTTTCAAAAATAAGATATATTTCACATGCTTTGCAATTTATATAAATTGTAGGATATTTACCCTTTATATCCATTGGGCACTTGGTATAGACATATTTACCACCTAAATTCAATCCGATAAAGTTATTAAACCAATGA